>CANFHS010000056.1 GCA_947446835.1 Bacteriovoracaceae bacterium | reverse complement strand
GGCCCGGGCAATCGCTTCTTCTTTTCCATTCGGTCCAGGACGAGAACGTTCCCTATTGGGCGGCGGGACAGATCATCGAGGAGGCGCCCTCCGGGGTCTCGCGCCGGCTGGTCACCCTGCCCGCCGGCGACCACCAGCTGGACGGGCTTTCCGGCACGGTCGACCCCCAGGCGCAAAACTGGATCCGCTCGCTCATCCTTCATCCCTGAGGGCTGCCGATGATCCGCCCCGCATTTCAGACCGCCCTGCTCGCCGAGGACGAAGCCCACCTGTCGCGTGCGCTTCGGGCTACGCTGAAAGGGATGGGACTGCAGGTCCGTCACGCCACGAGTGTCCACCGGGCACGCGAGCAGATTCGCCAGGACCCTCCCGACCTGCTCATCCTGGAGCGCAACCTCCCCGACGGCGACGGCCTGGGACTTTGCCGCGAGCTTCGCGAAGGGGGCTTTCCGGGCGCCATCCTGATGCTCACCTCCCGGGGTGAAACGTCGGAACGGGTCGAAGGCCTATTGGCTGGAGCCGACGATTACCTCCCCAAGCCGTTTTCCTGGGAAGAGCTCGGCGCGCGCATCGTGGCCCTGTCGCGGCGTCCGGTGGCACCCTCGGAGTCGCTCTGGGAATGCGACCCCTCGCGGCTCCGCATCCGCGGACCGCGCGGTTGGACCGAGCTGACCCAGCTGGAATTCAAGCTGGCCTCGCACCTCATCTCGGCCCAGGGCGCGATCGTGAGCCGGGACGAGCTGCTGAAGGACGTGTGGGGATTCACGCTCCTGCCAAAGACCCGCACGGTGGACCATTTCCTGGGACGCCTGCGCAAGCGGTTCGAAGCCATTCCGCAGGACCCTCGCCACTTCCTCACGGTGCGCGGCGCGGGCTACCGGTTCGAGCGCTGACGCGCACGAAAGGGCCGCTTCAGCGCATCACCTGGGTCAGGAAGACCGGATTGATCTTGGCCTTCTGGACCACGGCTCCCCAGTGCAGGTGCGGACCGCTGGCCCGGCCCGTCATTCCCGACAAGCCCAGCTCCTGGTCGCGCTTGACCAGATCGCCCGGCTTGACCCCGAGGCGGCTCATGTGCGCGTAGATGGTGAACACGCCGTAACCGTGATCCAGGATCACGGTGTTTCCGGTCATGAACAGGTCCTTGGCCAGGATGACCTCGCCGGCCGAAGCGGCGCGAATGGGAGTCCCGGTCGGAGCCTTCAGGTCCAGGCCCTGGTGGAAACTTTGAAGCTCGCCGTTGAACACGCGCTTGGTGCCGTAGGGGCTGGTGATGGGGCTTTCGATGGGAAGCCGGAACGGCCCCTGCCAGTACTTCTTGAGCGTGAGGCGCTCATAGAGTTTGCGGATCTCGGCGCCCTCGCGCTGGATGCGAAGCAGGTCCTTCTTGCGTGGGTTCACATGGCGCTCGGCCACCTTCAGCACTTCCGAGCGGTAGTTGCCCGCCACGATCCTGAACGGCAATTCCAGGCGCTGCGACGCTCCCGGCTTGCCCAGCCAGACCACAATCTTGTCCTGCCCGGGCGCCTTGTTGTAGGGCACGCCCAGCGCGGCTTCCCAGCGATTGGCTCCTTTTTCGGGAGCCGGGTAAAGGGGAACCTTCTGGCCTTCGTATTCGGCGTACGGAGTTTCGCCGGGCATCACCACGGACACGAGGAGCAGTCCGCCGTCCACGCTTTCCTGCGCCGAAAGCTCTCCACGAGGCGCCACGGCAAGCTCGGCCTGCGCCGCTCCCGATCCGGGAGCCCTGGCCGCGGGCACGGGCGTCGAAACGCAGGCCCCTGGAAGGGCCGCGATCCCCAGGCAGAGCGCGATCAGTCGCCCGCGATGAACTTCCGATCCACCCTCATTGAACCTGCACGTTCCGTTGGCCATCGGTGAATGTGATTTGAAGCTCCTGGCCGGTCCGGACCTGGGTCACGCTGCGGACCACGCCGCCTCCGGGGGAGACGTCGCGGACAATCGAGTAACCCCTCTCCAGGACCTTGAGCGGCGAAAGCGCGTCCAGTTGCGCGGTCACCTGCCCGAGTCTGCTTCTCCTTGTTTCCAAGGCTACACCCATCGCCCGTTCGAGGCGCGAAAAAAGCTCGTCCGTCCGCTGGGCCTGCTCGCGCAGGCGATCCCGCGGATTCTGCAGGCGGGCCGCGACGTGCCTGAGCACGGTCTGCCGGGACTGCAGCTCGCGCAGCACCAATGACTGGAGCCTGGCACGGGCGTCAAGAAGCCGACGCCCCAGATCCACCCAGTGCGCGGTGACCAGCTCGGCCGCCGCCGAAGGCGTGGGGGCACGCAGGTCCGACACGAAGTCCGAGATGGTGAAGTCGATCTCGTGCCCCACCGCCGACACCACCGGCAAGCGGGACGCCGCGATGGCGCGCGCCAAGGCCTCGTCGTTGAAGCACCACAGATCCTCGATCGAACCACCCCCGCGGGCCAGGACCACCACGTCGCCCAGGTTCCAGCGGTTGGCCTGCTCCAGGCCCCGGATGATCTGCGGCGGCGCCTGATCGCCCTGCACCACCGCCGGCACCACGGTGACTTCCACATGGGGCGCCCGGCGCGAAAGGATATTGAGCATGTCGCGGACGGCGGCGCCCGAAGGCGAGGTCACGATCGCCACCCGCAGCGGAAACAAGGGCAGGGGACGCTTGCGGGCGGGGTCAAAGAGTCCCTCGGATTGCAGCCGGGCCTTGAGCTGCTCGAACGCCACCTGCAGGGCTCCGGCTCCCAGCGGCTCCACCTGATCGATGACGATCTGGTAGCTGCCCCGGGCCGGGTAGATGGCAACCTTGCCCCGGCACAGCACCTGAAGCCCGTCCTTGAGCTCGAACGACGGACGGCCCCGGAGTCCCCGTTGCTTGCCCCAGCCGAAGATCACGGCCGAAATGCTGGCCTGGGAATCCTTCAGCGAAAAATACGCGTGCCCCGAGGCCGCAGGCCGGTAGTTGCTGACTTCGCCCTGCAGCCAGACGGTGGCAAATGCGGGCTCCAGCACCCCCCTGAGCCGCTGGGTCAGCTCGCTCACGGTCAGGGCCGAGGTGGCCGAGCCGTGACCTTCGGGCACGGCGGGCTCTGCCGGCACCTGGGGCGCGGCGGCTTCGGCCTCGCGCTGGGTGGCCGCCTGGCGCGCCTTTTCCAGGGCCTGGGCCACGGGATTCGGGGCAGGAGCCGGCTCTTCTTCGGATTGCGAGGCAAAGAGCGGAAGATTTTCCCACTTCATGCGGGGCACCCTACCCCAAAACCGCGCCCGCCGCCAAACCGCGCTCCTTGCGCTGACCGGACTGTTCCCGTAAGGTCGCTCCATGTCCGACGGTCGAAACCTCGAAGCCCACCTTTTTGTCTGCACCAACGCCCGCGAAAAAGGCCAGTCCTGCCAGGCCAAGGGCAGCCTGGAGCTTCGCGAGAACGTCAAGAAGCTCTGCCAGGGCAAGGACCGCGACTGGCATGGCCGCGTGCGCGTGAACACCGCCGGTTGCCTGGGCCGCTGCGAGGAAGGCATCGCGGCCGTCCTTTATCCCCAGGCCCAGTGGTTCACCGGCCTCCAGAAGGACGACACCCGCGCGCTCGAAACCGCGCTTTCGGCCTGCCTGGACCGCCGCTCCTAGGAACCCGCCCCCAACCCGGCGAAGTTGATCTCGAAGGTCTCCTCGTAAAGGATCTTCGAGGGATGCATCCTGAGCCTGAGCTTGCGAAGCAGCTGCATCTTGAGCAGCGAAAACCGGTCAAACTCCAGGTTCTGGAGCGACTCCGAAGCGCGAGTCACGTTCGTGATCGCCCCCACCTGGACGTCCAGGGTTTCGCACTCGGGCGACTCGCAGAGCGACAGCCGGGACATGGGCGCCACCAGAGGCTCAAAGCGCCGGGTCCCTTCCTGCCCCTCGCCCGCCCCGAGCACCAGCTCCAGGCGCAGCCGGTCCACGCCTCGCACCGGCAGCAGATCCGGGTCCGGAAGATTGCAGTCCAGCTCGTCATCCAGGCGGACATTGACCCGGCACTTGCGGATCGCCACCGATGAGCGGCCCACCAGCGGATCGGGCTTGAAGCCCAGCACGCGGGGCTGCACCACCGACAGCCGAAGCGGGTAGCTTGCGGCGTCAGGCACGACCACGGGCGCGGTCGAAGGACTGCCGCCATTCAGGTTCGAAGGCACCCAAGGGCGCGCCGAAAGCAGGACCACTTCGGCCCGCGCGCCTCCGGCCCCCGGCCTGAGGCGGTCCACGCAGTCCTGGGGCAAGAGCCTGCCGTCGATCTTCAAGCTGGTGGAGCCCTCGCCCCACTCCGAACTCAGCGGAGGCTGGGGCCGTTCGCCCACCACCCAGAGGTGCGCCACGCCGTCGCCTTCCAGGGCCAGCAAGGCTCCGGCAAGCAGGCGAACCGGGCCGTCCGCGTAGCGCTGGGTCTGGGTCTTTTCGACCGAAGCCAGGCGCTCACCCTTGTCGAAGGTGGCGATGCCGTACGCCGGGCTGGCCAGGTCCAGCACCAGGGCGGTCTTGCCGTAGCGAGCCGAGCTCAACCCCAGGGCTTCGGTATCGGGGATGAGGCAGGCCGCCGTCAGCGAGGGCATGGTCTTGGCGTCCCAGTGGATGTAGGCCAGCGCGGTGCTGTCTTCACACCCGGCCCGAGAAAGGTCGCGGCACACTCCCGGCAGGGGAACCAGGAAGCGCCCCACCGGATGCGCGTCGTTCAGGCCCGAGTAGGCCATGAATTGTTGCCCGGACGCCGGCATGTGCCAGCCCAGGTGCCGGGCCAGGTAGAACCCGTCGCGCTGCACCTCGGTGCTTCCCTTGGCCGTGAAGCCGCGGGACGATTCGCGGGTGGAAAAGTAGCCCGCCAGGATGATCACCATCCCCAGGGCCAGCACGCCCATGGAGATGCCCATCAAGCCTCCACCGGGTCGGGAGCTTCCGATCACCTGACGGCGGAAGCCTGCGCCGGTTTGACGGCTTCCGTCTCCGCGCGTTCGGTGGCAGCCAGCTTCTTGAACACCTCGTAGGACTTCAGGTAGTTCAGGGCTTCGCGCACCTGGTAATCCTCACGCGGGCTGAAGCGCGCCGGCTCGTCCTCTTTGCCCGAAGAGCGCGACTCTTCACGCTTCCTGGAAAGCATTTCGAGCTCTTCCTTGTGGAAGTCGGAGTGCTTGCCACCCTCCTGCTCGACTTCGTCGGTGTTGACCATGTGGCCCTTGAGGTCGCGCTCGCGCATGCCGTCCTGCTTGCGACGGGCATCGGCCAGCACCTTGGGATCGAAGTCGTCCAGCACGACGTCCGGCATGACGCCCTTTTCCTGGATGCTGCGGCCCGAAGGCGTGTAGTAGCGGGCAATGGTGAGCTTGAGGCCCACTTCAGGCTGGAGCTCGACCACCGTCTGGACCGAACCTTTGCCGAAGGTGGGCTGCCCCATGATGATGGCGCGGTGATGGTCCTGCAGGGCGCCGGCCACGATCTCGGCGGCAGAAGCGCTGGACGAATTCACCAGGACCGCGACCGGGAAGTCCTTCCGGGCCACGCCCTTGCGCGCGTACTTCACGTCCTTCTGGTCGCGGTTGCGGCCGATGGTCGACACGACCACGCCCTCGTCCACGAAGAGCGAGGAGACCTCGACCGCCTGGTCCAGCAACCCGCCCGGGTTCATGCGCAGATCGAACACCAGGCCGCGCAGCTTGCCGCCCTTCTGCTCGATCTTCTGGATGGCCGCGCGGATGTCCTGGGCGGCGTTCTCGTTGAAGCTGGCCAGCCGCACGTAGCCGAACTGGGGCTCAAGCATCTCGTGCTTCACCGACTGGATCTTCACCATTTCGCGGGTCAGCGTGTAGTCCTTGAAGCCTTCCACCCCGTCCCGGTAGACGCTCAACGTGACGCCGCTGCCCTTCTTGCCGCGCATCTTGGTCACGGCCTCCACCAGGGTCATGCCCTTGGTGCTTTCACCGTTGATCTTGGTGATGCGGTCGCCCGGCTTGATCCCGGCTTTCCAGGCGGGGGTGTCCTCGATGGGCGAGATGACGGTCAGGATGTTGTCCTTCATGCCGATCTCGATGCCCAGGCCCCCGAAACGGCCGCTCGTCTCCATCTTCATGTCCTTGAAGATTTCGGGCGGCAGGAAGTTGGAGTGCGGGTCGAGGGTTTCGAGCATGCCCTTGATGGCGCCGTACAGCAGTTCCTTGTTCTTGGTCTCGTCCACGTAGTTGGATTCGACGAAGTGGAGCACCTTCTGGAAGAGCTCCAGGTTCTCGTAGCGATCCGACTGGCCCGTGGCCGCGGAAGCGGCCGGGGCCGCCGCGGGTGCCGGCGCCTTCTTGGGAGCTTCGGCCGCCCGGGCCAGGGACCCCGAAAGGGTCAAGGGCAGGACGGACATCAGGGCCAGCACACGGAGCTTCGCGATCGAAAGGTTCATGATTCCAGGCTACCGCGCATCCGCGATCCACTGCAACGGGTTGACCGCGATGTTGCGCGAACGGATCTCGAAATAGACCGGCGATCCCGAGGCATCGCTGGTTCCGATCTCGTCGCCCGACCGGACAGCGTCGCCCACTTGACGCCGCAGTTCGCCCAGGTTCGCGCACAGGGAGTAATAGTGGTCCCCGTGGTCGATGATCGTGACGCGCCCATAGTTGGGCAGCTCACCCGAAAAGGCCACCCGCCCCGCCGAGATGGCCTTGACCGGACGGGCCGCTCCCGCATCGATGTCCACGCCCTTCTTGAACACCTGCAGGCTCGACTTGGGGTCAAAGGCGCGCCCGAAGAAGCTGACCACCTTGCCCGCCACCGGCAACGTCAACGAGCCCTTGAGGCGCGCAAAGGCGCCCTGGCGCATGGAACGCGAAGCCAGGCGCTCGGTCTCGACCGCCTTTTCGAGCTCGCGGCGCGCATTGAAGTTCCGGATCAGGCCTTCGACCTGCCCTTCGGCCGACTTGAGCTTGCGGTAGTTCTCCAGCTGCGAAACCCGCTCCTGGTGGCGCTTCTTGAGCATGTCGACCTGGAGCATGCGGTTCAGCTCCAGCACCGACTCCTGCTCCTTGAGGTCCTGGAACAGGTACGCCAGCTGCTGCTGCTCTTCCTGGATCTTCTGCTCCAGCTGGTCCGCGTCCTGGAGGTCCACCTTCAGGGTTTCGATCTCCGACAGGCCCCGCTGCACCAGTCCCGCCAGGACCCGCAGCCGCGGCGACTCGATGCGCTCGTGGGCTTCGGGCCCCAGCGACCGCGGCGGCTCCTTGCGCGTGCGACCCAGCTCGGCCAGGAATTTGCGGATGCCACCCTGCTGGACCGAGATCCGCTCGCGTAACGCGCCGCGCCTCACCTGGAGCTCGCCGATGGTTTTTTCGAGCTCGGCCGTGCGACGGATTCCGAGCTCACGCTCCTCGCGCTGCAGCTTCATCAGGGCCTGGATGCGCTGGATATTGCGCTTGGCTTCACCCTGCGCCTTGACCCCGTCGATGAGCGACTGCTCCAGCACGATGACCCGCGAGCGGATCGTGGTGAGTCGCTCCGACAACGTGGGCGGGCGAACCGCCTGGGGCTTGGGCGGCTGCGCCACCGCGTCCGAACCCGACGGCAGGGCGGCCCAGGCCACCTGGTTCAGCAGGAGAAACGAAGCGGCCGCCGCGCGCCTCATGCGTCAGCTCCGGCTCTCGCCCGGATTGAGCGTTCCGGCCAGGGCTCCCGAAAACACGCCCGCGCCGGCCACCCACAGGGCCGACCAGGCCGTGGGCGCGGGAATCTGCTGAAGCAGGGGCGAGAACGCCCCGAGGTTGGCCGAGAGGAACGCGCCCGCAAAGAGCCAAAGTCCACCCGCAACCACCCCGCCCAGGGCGCCCACCGAGGCGCCCGAAACCAGGGCCGGCACCCGTAGCGCGCCGGCGCTCGCGCCCCAGAGGCGGAGAATACCCAGCGATTCCGAAAGCAGCTGCCCGTTCATGCGCGCCAGGTGCACCAGGCCGGTGGCCAGCGCCACTCCCAGGCCGAGCGCCAGCAGCAACGCCAGCTTGCGCAGTGCCGTGAAGGCGCCCGCGATGGGCTTGTAACGCTCGCGCGACGTTTCGACCGACTCCACGCCCGGAACCTTGCGAAGCTGTTCGCCCGCATCGGGCGCGAAAACCCCCGAAGCCGAGATGTAGCGCGGGATCAGCGACTGCATCTCGCCCCCCAGCCCTTCCAGCTCCTTGGCCAGCTCGGGGTAATTGCCCTTCAGGTCGTCGATGAACTGCTCGCTGCTCACCGCGCGCACTTCCACCGATTTGGCACCCAGCTTGAGGCGGATGCGGTCGGCCAGCCTGGCGTCTTCGGTGACCGCAAGCTGCGGGTCCACGTAGGCGGTGATGACCTGCTCGCGGTCCATCCTCGAAATGACCGGACCCAGGCCCTGCTGCAGCCAGATCAGGAACGAGCCCATCACCAGCAACGCAGCCATGGCCAGGCCCGAAACGAGCTGGCTCCAGAAGGCCTTCCGCCAGGGACGCATCGCCAATCGGATCAGGTACACAGCGCCGCTCCTTGCTGTTCAATCTGCAGCCGTCCACCGCGGAGGATGGCGCAACGCTTGCGGATCCTGCGCACGATTTCGCGATCGTGCGTGGCCACCACCACCGTGGTGCCCGAAAGATTGGCACGGACCAGGGCATCCATCATGGCCCAGGTGTGCTCGGGGTCCTGCGCGCCGGTGGGCTCGTCGGCCACCAGCAGCTCGGGTTGACGCACCAAGGCACGCGCCACCGACACCCGCTGCGCTTCGCCACCCGAAAGGCCCGAGGCCGTCTTGTCGCTCAATTGGCCCAGACCCAGACGCTCCAGCGCTTCGCCCACGCGCATGCGCGCTTCGGACGAAAGCACCCGCTGCCCGGACAACGTCAGCGACAGCGCCACGTTGTCAAAGACGCTCAGATCCGGAATGAGGCGCAGATTCTGCGGCACATAACCCAGCACGCGCCGGATGGCGCGCAAGGTCTGAGGCGAAACCGTGTTCATGTTGTAGCCGAAGAGCGAAACCGAACCGGAGGACACGCTCTCTTCGGTGGCCAGGAGGCGCAGCAGCGTGGACTTGCCCGCGCCACTCCCACCCAGGACGTAAAGGAAGTCCCCTTTTTTCAGTTCCAGGCTGACCTGGTCCAGAACTCTGGGCTGTCCAAAATAGTTCTGCGTGACCTGGTTGAGCTGCACCATAAGCGACACTTCCCCCAAACCGAAGAATAGCATCAATTCCCAAAAGACAAACCGCGTCACCTGATTGACAGTCTGGCCGACCCCACCTACTCTTCAAGATTCGGGGGAACGATCGTGCATCCAAAATCCCAAGGCCTTGCCCTGGTCAGTGTCTCAGCCTGCGTTGCGCTTTTTGTCGGCGCGGCCCACTCAGCCGGGGCAACCGTACGCCCTCCTGCTGCAAAAAAATCCAAGCCTACCCTGCGCTCCAAAGGCGACGAGGCACCGGGTGCCCCCGGAATTCCCCATCGCTGGGCGCCCGCACTGAAGCAGGCCATCGGCGCGGCCTACGAGAAGACGGGCGCACAGTCTCCGGTCTGGTTCACGATGGCCGAAGGCGTGCTGACCGAGGTGGCCTACCCCCGGGTGGACCAGCCCCAGACGGGTGACCTGCAGTTCCTGGTCACCGATGGCGACCACTTCTTTTCGGAGCAGCGCCGCGACACCCGCAGCCAGGTGCTGTACGCGCCGCAAGGCCAGACGGTCCAGGTCACTTCGATGGATCGATCGGGCAAATACCGCCTCGACCAGCAGATCGTGACCGACCCGCAGGCCCCGGTGGTGAGGATCCAGAGCCACTTCCAGTGGCAGGACAAGCCCCTGCGCGTGTTCGTCCTGTTCAAGCCCGCCATCAACAACCTGGGCGCCCTGAACCAGGCCATTGCCCAGTCCGATGCACTCCTGGCAACCCGCACGGCCCCCCTCCGCGCGCGTGGCGACGTGCTGACCCGCCACTTTGACCCGGCTTCCACGGCCCTCCTGTCTTCTGTGCCTTACACCGCCACCTCGGCAGGCTACGTCGGCACGACCGACGGCTGGCAGGACATTTCGCGCAACTTCCAGCTGACCCGCACCTGGGGCCAGGCCGGTCCGGGCAACGTGGCCCTGGTGGCCGAACTTGCGGTGCCGCAGGACTCGCACGAATTCACCGTCGATCTAGCCCTGGCATTCGCCCCCACTCCGGGCGGCGCCATCAACACCGGCAAGAATTCGCTCCAAACCCCGTTTGAAGTCGTGCGCCAGGCGTACGAGGCCGGCTGGGCCAGCTTCCTGACCAGCCTGGACCGCGTCAACGGCAAGCTGACCTTCTTCCAGAACAGCCCCCAGGCCCGTCGTTCGGCAGTGGTCATGAAGATGCACGAGGACAAGATCGAGCGCGGCGCCATCGTGGCTTCGCTCTCCAAGCCCGGCGTGCCCGACGGCGACCACGCCCAGGACGCCATCGGCGGCTACCACCTGGTTTGGCCGCGCGACATCTACCACACGGCCATGGGCCTGATGGCGGCCGGCGATCGCGACACTCCGGTGCGCGTGCTGCGCTTCCTGCGCCGGATCCAGTCGGACGACGGCTCCTGGCCCCAGAACTTCTGGATCGACGGCACGCCCTACTGGAAGGGCCTGCAGCTGGACGAAGTCGCTTTCCCGATCCTGCTGGCCTACCACCTCCAGAAGCGTGGCCTTCTGGAGCCCACCGCCGGCGACCTCGAAATGGTCCGCCGGGCCGCCCGCTTCCTGGTCGATCATGGTCCGGTCACCCCGCAGGACCGCTGGGAAGAAAACGGCGGCTACGTGCCCTCGACGGTGGCACCGGTCATCTCGGCGCTCCGGGCGGCCTCGCGCCTGACCGGCGACTCCGAGTACCGTGAAACCGCCGAGACCTGGGCCACGCACATCGAGGACTGGATGCGCGTCCGCCAGGGCGCCCAGGGCCGCAACTACTACCTGCGCGTCAGCCCCACCGGCCACCCGGACAACCGGGAACCCCTGCAGATCGCCAACGGCGGCGGCCAGGCCTTTGCCGACGAGATCCTGGACGGCGGCTTCCTGGAGCTGGTGCGCCAGGGCGTTCGCCCTGCCAACGACCCGGTCATCCTGTCCACCCTGCGCATCTACGAATCCCCGCGCCTGGGAATTGCCGGTGGCTTCGAAGACCCCTCGCTGGCCCTGCACTACCGCCGCTACAACCGCGACGGCTACGGCGAGAACAACGTGGGCGGCTACTGGCCCCTGCTGGCCGGCGAACGCGGCATGTACGCGCTCATCGCCGGAGACACGGCCCGGGCCACGGCCCAGCTGCAGCTCATGGAAAGCACCGCGCTTCCCTCCGGGCTGATCCCCGAGCAGACCATCACCGCCACGAACCGCGCCATTGCCGGACCCGGCGTGGCTTGCCCATTGGTTTGGGCGCATTCCGAGGATATCCTTCTTCGACGCAGCCTCGAGGAAGGTGTCCCGTTTGATGCTCCCTAAGCACAGCCTTCGCGCCCTGGGAATGATCGCGGCCTATGCCGCGTGGATCGCCTTTTTCCGCCTCCTGGCCCTGACCTTCATCACGTATTTCCTGCTGGGCTCGAGTCCGCGCTTCCAGGACATCACCGATGTCTTCGGGGCCAACGAGATCACCCTCATGGCCATCGCCGCGGTGCTGTTCGTGGCCGGACTGGTGCTGTTCAGGCCTCTGACCTCCACTTCGCGCAGCGAGGTGGTTTCGTTCCAGCGGCTGCAGCGGCGGTTTTTTCCGGGCCTGCTGGGCGGCACTATCCTGGGCGTGGGCACCATCATCGCGTTTGTCCTGAGCGGCAACTACCGCTTCCAGGGACTGCTGCTCCAGGCCGACGAGGGCCCCTGGTCGCTGGCCACGGCAGGCCTGCGGGCCCTGTC
>CANFHS010000055.1 GCA_947446835.1 Bacteriovoracaceae bacterium | reverse complement strand
GGTCACGAGTTCCGGATGCATGCCCCCCGTCTGCTGGTACAGGGTCTTTCTCAGGATGCCTTCGTCGACCCCGAAGCGGGACGCGATGGCCGGCAGGTACCACACCGGCTCGATGGCGGCCTTGGTCACCACCACATCGTGGCTGGGCAGGATGACCTTGCCGTCGACCTGCAGCCGCCCGCGGGCAATGGCCTCATCCAGCTCGGCCATGCGGATATGCGCCTTGGTGATCGCGATCGATGGACGGATGTCATAGCCCTGCTTGAGCTGCTCGCCGAAGGCTTCGGCGATAACGGCGCCCCAGGGATCCAGCGACACGATCTTTTCGGCATTCTTCCACGAGGGAAACGGGCCGATCGTGGCCGCCGGAGCCGTATTGGTCAGATCCGGGCGATGATCCTCCGGCAAAGCTCCCGCGGCCATGGCCAGGGCGCGGTAGACACTGTAGCTGCCGCTGTGCGAGCCGATGGCATTGCGCTGCTCCGGGTGGGTGTGGGAGGCCACCACCGGCCCGCGGGTCTGCGGATCCGAAGCTCCCCACTGGACGGGTGTCGTCTCTTTCCGGTGCTGGCCGGGATGCGAAGTCAGGACCACGTGCGAAAGACGCTGCTTGTGGGACATTCGAAAGGCTCCTCAGTTCATCCAGTTCTTGTCGGAAGCGGCGGCCCACTTCACTGTGATCTTCTTCTTTTCGGACCAGAACTCCACCCCGGCGCTGCCCGTGATGTCGCCCGAGCCGAACTTCGAATCGTAAAAGCCGCCGAAAGAGAACGGCTCACGCGGCACCGGAACTCCGATGTTCACGCCGATCATGCCGGCGCGCGCTTCCTGCGCCACGCGCTCGGCCACGGCGCCACTCGAAGTGAACACCGAAGCCGCGTTTCCATAGGGGAGTTCGGCCTCGATCTGGAGCGCTTCCGAAAGCGTGGCAACCCGGACCACTGAAAGCACCGGCCCGAAGAGCTCGTCACACGCGGCCTGGGAGCAGGGCTTGACCCGGTCCAGGATGGTGGGCCCAAGCCAGTGGCCGCCCTCATACCCCTGGGGAGCCGCCACGCCACGCCCGTCCAGGCGGACCTGGGCGCCGTCCTTCTCGGCCCGTGAAATGGCCGCCACCAGGCGATCCCGCGATTCGAGCGAAATGAGGGCGCCCATGTCGCGCCCCACCTGGATGGCCTTGGACTTTTCGATGATCTGGTCCAGGATCGCCTCGGCGTCTCCGACCAGGATCAGGAGACTTGCGGCCATGCAGCGCTGGCCCGCGCACCCGGTGAACGAATCCGTGATGCCCCGGCTGGCCATCTCGAGGTCCGCATCCGGCATCAGGATGATGGGGTTCTTGGCCCCCCCCAGCGCCAGCACCCGCTTGCCTGCCCGGGTTCCCCGCTCGTAGACCGAGCGCGCCACCGGGGTCGAGCCCACAAAGCCCACCGCCCGGATTTCCGGGTGGTCCAGCACCGCTTCGACCGTCTCGCGACCGCCCTGGAGCACGGTCAACACGCCATCTGGAAGCCCCGCCTCGCGCCAGGCTTCGGCAATTCCCCGCGAGGTCATCGGCGTCTTGTCCGAAGGCTTCCAGACAAACGCGTTTCCTACCCCGATCGCGATGGGCATCATCCACATCGGCACCATGGCCGGGAAGTTGAACGGGGTAATTCCGGCCACCACGCCCAGGGACTCGCGCCGGTATTCGCAAAAGACGCCGCGAGACACTTCCATCCGGCCGCCCACATCCAGGTTCTGCAAGCTGAGTGCGAACTCCAGGACTTCAACGCCCTTCATGAGGCCGGCTTTGGCTTCGGCCAGGGTCTTGCCGCTTTCCAGGCTGATGGTCTGGGCCAGCTTTTCCAGGTCGCGCAGCAGCACCTCGCGGAAGCGGAACAGCACCGAGCAGCGCTCCTTGACGGGAGTCTTGCCCCAGCCCTGGGCAGCCTGGGCGGCCAGCTTCACCGCGGCGTCCACCTCGGCAGCCGTGCTCGCGCGCACGGTTCCTACCCGGGTGCCCGAATACGGGCTCACGATCCCCGACTCGTTCCCCGAGCCCGCAACCCAGCGCCCGCCTACCCAGTTCTCAACGACACGGACATCCTTCGGGATCTGGACCGAGTTCATAGCGGGACTGAGGCTAACACTGTCCTGGATTTAGACAACCCCTTCGAGGCGATCCAGGCCGAAGCCGGAATGCAAGGCCTGAACGGCGTCGCGGGTGCGATTGCCGTCGATCAGGCAGGAAATCTTGATCTCACTGGTGGTGATGAGCTCGATGTTGATGTCGGACTGCGCCAGAAGCTTGAACATCTGCGTCGCGACGCCGGGATGGTTCTGCATGCCCACGCCCACCACGCTGACCTTGGCCAGACCCGCCCGCTCCACGATCCGCAGGTCGCGGAAGTCGGCCGTCTTGAGACCCTCCAGCACCTGGCGGGTCTTGGCGGCGTCGGCTTGCCCCACCGTGAAGCTCACGGTCAGCTGGCCCTGCTGCGAGATGTCCTGCACGATGACGTCCACCACGATGGCCGCCTCCGACAGCGCCCCGAAGATGCGGGCCGCAACGCTCGGCTGGTCCGGGACGTTCTGGAGCGTCCACTTGACCTGGGCCGCGTCGGCCGCGACTCCCGAAACCACCACGTTTTCCATCGACTCACCCAACTGTTCCTTGGCGACCACCCAGGTACCCTCCACGGGATCAAAGCTCGAACGCACGTGCAGCGGAATGCCGTATTTGGCGGCCAACTCGACGCTGCGGATCTGGAGAACCTTGGCTCCGAGCGATGCCAGCTCCATCATTTCCTCGTAGGAAATCCGGGCGACCTTGCGTGCCTTGGGGCAAAGGCGCGGGTCGGTCGTGTAGACGCCATCGACGTCCGTGTAGATCTCGCAATCCACCTGCTCGTAGCGTCCGCGCAGGGCCGCCGCAACCGCCACGGCGCTCGTGTCCGAACCGCCGCGCCCCAGGGTGGTGATGTTGCCTTCGTCGTCCACGCCCTGGAAACCCGCGATCACGGGAATCACTCCGCGCTCGATTTCCCGCTCCAGCACCGAAGTGTCGATGGCCCGGATGCGGGCCTTGGAATACACGCTGTCGGTCAGGATTCCGATCTGGTGCCCCAGAAGGCCCCGGGCCGCCCGACCCTGCGGCAGCGCGAGGCCGCGCTTCCGGGCCTCGGCGTTGATGGCCAGGGTGACGAGTCCGACCGACACCTGCTCGCCGCTGGCGATGAGCAGATCGTACTCGGAGGATTGAGGGATGGGGTCGACCTGCGTGGCCAGGGAAACCAGTCGATTCGTGTCACCGCTCATGGCCGAGACGACGAGAACCACCCGTTCGCCCCGGGCCTGGCTGTCCAGCGCCCAACGAGCCACGGACTGGATGCGCTCGATCGAGCCCACCGATGTGCCACCGAATTTCTGGACCAGGATGGAAGAACGCATCACGGACCGACGTTCCTAGTTCAATGGGCCGAGGGGATCAAGCCTCGAAACTGGAGCCACGCTCGCGTCGGGGCTTGCTCCAGCCACCGGTGTACTCGGGCTTTTTGCCAAAACCACCGGTCTTGCCGAAACCACCCGGCTTCTTGCCGTAGCCGCCGCTGGTGCCGCCGCCACCGAAACCTCCGCCCGTGCGCTCGGCACGCGGGGCACCGTAGAACCCACCGGGCTTCTTGCCGTAGCCGCCAAAGCCACCGCGGTCTTCGCGCGGAGCTCCGTAGCCACCCGGCTTCTTGCCGTAGCCACCGCCAAAGCCACCGCGGTCTTCGCGCGGAGCTCCGTAGCCACCCGGCTTCTTGCCGTAACCGCCGCCGAAGGCACCCCGCTCCTCCCGGCGCCCCACGAAACCTTGCGGGGCCGGACGAACGCTGATGCTGCGGGGAACAGGAGCCGGAATCTTCAGGGGGCGGTTGCCACCCTGCGGGGCAGCCACCTGGGTCGCCGGCTCTTCCTGGACTTCTTCTTCAGCCGATTCCTCATCCGAAAGGTCGATGTCCTCGAGGCGGATCAGCCCCGTGGTCGCGGCCGAAGGGGTGAGCGGAATGAGAGGCACGATGCTCATCGGCTTGGGCACCACGAGCGGCATGGCGCGCGCCGGCCGGTCATTGCTGACCTTCGGCGCCTGGGTTTCGACCGGAGCCGTGAAAAGGTCACCGAACTTCAACGACAGGAAACGGGAAACGATTTCGGCCTTTTCCATCGATTCGATGGCGTCGAGCCACTCCTGCCCCAGCACTTCAAGCACCCGGGCCGGCTCCGCGGCGAGGAACGGAGCGCAGGCGCCGGCCAGCTTCTTCTTGGCCACTTCCTTGCGGCTCGGCACCGTGTCGCGGAACATCTTGGACTTGGTCATGCGCTCGATCTTGGTGATGAGCGGCATGTGGCTCGGGGTGACCAGGCTCAGCGCCAGGCCCTTCTTGCCACTGCGACCCGTGCGGCCGATGCGGTGCACGTAGTTGTCCAGCTCGCGGGGAATCGAATAGTTCACCACGTGGGTCAGGTCCTGCACGTCCAGTCCGCGGCAAGCCACGTCGGTGCAGACCATGACCTTGGTGTTCTTTTCGCGGAACGCACGCATGGCCCGATCGCGGGCCTTCTGGTCCATGTCCCCATGGAGGCAGTCGGCGGCGTAGCCTTTCGAGTTCAGCAGGTCGGTCAGCTCGATGACCAGGTTCTTGGTCTGGCAGAAGATCAGGCCGTAGAAGTCATCGGCAAAATCGATGAGCTTCATCAGGATCTCGGGCTTGTCCATCTCCTTGCAGACGTAGAACTTCTGCTCGACGGTTCCGGAGAGCATTTTCGAGGTGTTGATCTCGACGCTCGCGGGCTCCATGAGGAAGCGGTCCGCGATCTTGCGGACTTCCTTGCTCATCGTGGCCGAAAACAGCCAGGTTTCGCGCTGGGCTTCATCGACCTGCAGCAGGATGGCTTCGAGGTCGTCCTTGAAGCCCATCGAGATCATCTCGTCGGCTTCGTCCAGCACCACGGTGCGGACTTTCGAAAATTCGGCGGTTCCACGGTTCAGGTGGTCCACCAGGCGTCCCGGAGTGGCCACAACGATGGGCGCGCCATCACGCAGGCCACGGATCTGGTCACCGTAGGGGGCGCCGCCGTAGACCGGAAGCGCGCGCACGCGCTTGTAGCGACCCAGCAGATTGATCTGGCCTGCCACCTGGACGGCCAGCTCGCGGGTCGGGCACAGGACGATGGCCTGGGCGCCATGGACGTTGGGGTCGACCCGCTCGATCAGCGGGATGGCAAATGCGCCGGTCTTGCCGGTACCGGTGGCAGCAAGACCCAGGAAGTCGGTCTTACCGGCCAGCAGCTTGGGAAGGGCCTGGGCCTGGATCGGGGTCGGGGTCTCAAAACCCATTTCCTGGATCGCGCGGGCAAGCTCAGGACTCAGCGAAAACTCTTGAAATGATTGCATGTGGAGGCAGTGGCTACCGGAAAGTTGACCAAAAAGCGAAGGAATAGTTTCTAGCGCCCCTGTTTAATCAGGCCCCCTCCCTCCAGCCGATTTTCCCGGGAAAGGGCCGGCCGGAGTTCCTCCTTGCGTTTCGGGGGGATGGGCCGCTAGAACTTTGCCCCATGACTCGCAAAGCTCTGATCGTCGGTGTGGCCAATGAACGCAGTCTGGCCTGGGCCATCGCCCAGGAACTCCACAAGGAGGGGGTCGAACTGGCCTTCACCTACATGGGTGAATCGCTGGAGCGCCGGGTACGGCCGTTGGCCGAAAGCGTGGGCGCCCGGATCATCGAGCCCTGCAACGTCCAGGACGACGCCCAGCTGGACGCCCTGTTCGAAAAAATCCGCAAGGAATGGGGCCACATGGACGCCCTGGTGCACTCGGTCGCCTTCGGCAAGAAGGAAGACCTGGAAGGCCGCTTCGTGACCACTTCGCGCGACGGCTTCATGCTGGCCATGGACGTGAGCGCCTACTCCTTGCTGGCCCTGGCCAAGCGGGCTGAACCCCTGATGGAAGGTCGCCGCGGCTCGATCCTGACCCTTTCCTACTACGGCGCCGAGAAGGTCGTGCCCAACTACAACATGATGGGCGTGGCCAAGGCAGCCCTCGAGGCCTGCGTGCGTTACCTGGCCTGGGACATGGGCGGACACGGCAAGACCACGGTCAATGCCATCTCCGCAGGCCCGGTCAAGACGCTGGCCGCGGCCGGCATCCGGGACTTCCGCTCCATGCTCTCGGCAGCGGCAGAAAACACCCCGCTCAAGGAAAACATCGACCAGGAAGACGTCGGCACCCTGGGCGCATTCCTGCTGAGCCCCGCCGCCAAGCACATCACCGGCACCACGATGTACGTGGATTCGGGCGCGCACATCATGGCGTGACCCGATGGGACTGACCGAACTCCACCGCCATCTGGATGTCTCGACGCGTCTGTCGACGCTGCTCGAACTCGCCCAGAAGCAGGGACTCGAAAGCCGGAGCACGTCGCTCGACTCGTTCCGGGACAAGGTCGTCCTGACGAAGCCCCTGGCCGACCTGTCGTCGGTGCTGGCCACCTTCACGCTCTTCCAGAAGGTCCTGGATCGGCCAGAAACCCTGGAACGGGTGGCATTCGAAGTGGCCGAAGACTGCTTCCGCGAGGGCATCACCCGGGCCGAGCTGCGTTTTTCGCCCAGCTTCGTGACCGAGTTTTCGGGCCTTTCCTGGACCGACGCGCTGGAAGCCTTTGACCGCGGCCTGAAGCGTGCCGAAGGCGCCTACCCGGGGCACCGGGCCGGCATGATCTGCATCGCTTCACGCGACTACGGGCAGGAAGCCGCGGCCCGGACCGTGGAGTTCTACCTCAAGAACCGCTCGCGGCTGATCGGCCTGGATCTGGCCGGAAACGAGAACCAGTTCCCTTGCCGGATGTTCGAAGAGGCGTTCGGCCCGGCCAAGGCCGAACCCAGCGCGCGGATCACCGTGCACGCCGGCGAAGGCTCAGGCCCCGAGAACATCTGGCAAGCCGTGGAACTTCTGGGCGCGCGCCGCATCGGCCATGGCATTGCCTTCGAGCAGGACCCGAAGCTTGCACCCTTCCTGGCCGAAAAAGGCATCTGCCTGGAGATGTGCCCCACCTCCAACTGGCTCACCCAGGCCATTCCCAGCCTGGAGCAGCACCCCTTGCCCCGTGCCCTGCGCGCCGGAATCCCGGTCTGCATCAATACCGACGACCCCGGCGTGTTTGGCGTATCCCTCCGGGACGAAATGGAAATCTGCCACACCCGGATGGGCATGACCCAGGCCGAGCTGGAAGCCTGCCAGGCTCACGCGGCTCGGGCTTCGTTCATTGCCTGAACGAAACGAATCCATTTTTTACATAGTCATATTTATTTTGAAATGATATCTCCCGACAGAACACGGGAGAACCATATGACTCGCGAATGGATCCAGGTTTCTGCAGCCGCCCTTCTGGTCGCGGCACAAGCGGTATCTGCGGCTTCTGCGCCCAATGATAACGTGAACACGATCACGATCGAGAACCTCAAGAAGCTCAATGCCGAAAGGTCTCCCGACGGAGGCAAGTCGGATCCATGTGTGGGGCGATCTATTCCGACCGATTTCGGCACCGCCTAAATAAGACCCTCTACAACCTAACGTTATGCAGTTCGGACCCAAGACCCCATTTAAACTGGGCGGTGTACACGCCAATTTGGAGTCCGTCTTTGGACCATCTCTTCTCGCCCTGATTCTTAAAAAATTTGACGACCGCCCCCAAGACCAGCTCTTGATAGCGGCAAGAGAACTGGCTCGTTATCTCTTTTTGTGCGCTTATGCGCCAAACACTGTTTTTTTCGCTGGAAACACACTTGTTGACCAAGTGTGGCATGCCTGCATCACCGAAACTCTCGAGTATCGCCGCTTGTGCAATCGCATCAGGCCCGGACACTTCGTTGATCATGCAGGACAAAAATTTTCAGAATACGCGACCAACAGGTCCACGGAGGAGATTCGAGACGAACAGCTCTCGACACTGATCTCCTATTTCGAAAACTTTGGGCCTCTGGATGAGTCGGCCTTCAACACCCTTTCTCTGGCTCAGAACCTTGCCAAACGCCTCAACTTCGAATCCTGCGAATCGCTCAACCTTTTCCTCCAGGAATCGCTTCGCATCTGGAGAAATCAACAGGACCAATCTTGCCTTCGAGAAATCCTCACTCGCGAAATTCGACCTAACGCGAACCTCCTAGATCCGGATGTCGCCCTGACCCAAACCGCAGCAAGACGGATCATGCTCGCGCTGAGACAAACACGCTCTTCCGATTCCAGTAACCAATTCGAAAACCTAACGCTGCCGACCCAGGAAGAATTCGACGATATTTTTCACGCCTCGCCTGTCGTCGCATTCACGCTATGGCAGCACTTTGCCGCTGTCCAACGGCTCAGTCGCGCAAAGGAATGGCAAAAATCAAATCGACCCACCTGGGAAATGGTTCGAACCGGCGAGCTTCTGGTGGGGCTTGCCACCACTCACCTCATTCAACCGGATCCAATTCACGCACATATTCGCGAAAACAGGATTTTCGGCGTCGCCCCCTGGTCAAGTGGCTTCGGACTATTCTCCAAGTTCGTTCTCGGCTGCAGACGGAACGATGAAACTGTCTTCATCCTTCTGGATTACCCGGAGAGAGACCTGTCCCTCAACAAAAGCCCGATTCTGGTGGAACATTTCAAACTGGGCGGATTGAACGGGACGTCGTCCATCAGGATGACCTTTGATGGACTGAACTTCAAAGATTCGGATGTCGTCTCATCTTATTCCGGGCCTCCCAGCGGTGCCTCACCGTCGCGGTTTCTACTCCCGGAGGTAGGCATACTGAGATCAATTATTGATGACATCTGCGACTCACTCTCCGGAAATCAAGTCCTGCGGACCCCAAGGTTCGAAGCCGCTGTGAGATCACTTGAAAACAAATTCCTGGAGATCAAAAGGGAAAGAAACTTCCTTCTTGGGCACTCCGAGAGACCAATTGAGGCCGTAGAGGCACTAGGACTTCGGCTCTACTCCGCGCTTCATGGTGCAACTCGAATCCTAACAATGCTGTCGGGCGGAAGCAGTCTGGAGAAGGGAAGCACAGCTCTGCGGCGGCAACTCGAACTCATTCTCCTTGATTCAACACCCTCCTCACCCGGGATCTTCGAAGCGAAGCTCACGAAATGGACATGAATCGGGCCCCCGTGATCCTGGCTATCCTTTTGGCCGGATCCATTTTCCCGACCGCGGCGTTCTCCCGAGGCGCGGTCTACTGCGTCCCAGGCGTCAAAATCAATTTTGACCCACTGAGGACGCTCAATGATGGAAAGGAGCTTGCCTATCTTTCCGTCGCGACAAAGCCCTTTATTGTTCCGGAGGACCCAAGTTCTGGAATCTTGGCCAAATTTTCATTTTCTCCGGACGGCAGGACATTCACCGGTAAATTGAATCCGGAAATCCGATGGCCCGATGGGACCTTGGTCACGCCCGAGCAGGCAGCAAAGAGCATCAAGGCGATTCTACCTTGGCGTCCTTTGGGAGACCGCATCCGGATCGGAACATCAGACAAGATAGAGCTTCACTCATTCGCTGGAAGTTCCAACGAGGGTATCAAGGTGCTCGACAGAGACACCTTTCAAATCAGTTTTCAAAGTTCGGCCGATAATTTGACAGGTCTGATTCGAGAAGCGCTCTCGAAGGGGTCCATGCACAATCGCTTTTGGGTCTTCCGGACTGTCAAAATGAAGGGGACTTCGAAAGATGAACTCCAAATCATCGGAAAGCACCCCATTCGCATCGGCAAACAATCGACCACTCTCAAAGTCGGCAGGGAAGAGGCTCACCTCTACACGAGTCCCCGCTGCGACACTGCTGACATCACGCTCTACCCAACAAATTCCCAGGGCGACGCGAGAAAATTCGAATGGATTCGAGCAAAGAGCGAACGCGCGGTCATCGCGGAGGTCAGCGCGGGTCGCACGTCACCGACATATCGGGCAGAGCTCGCTTCATGGCTCAGATCAGTATTTTCCGAGGCGCCAGCATTCCTGGGGTTCACCCCCATCAATTCATTCTTCAAGCAGGGCGAGCCCGGGTATTCACCTCGGATCAATTGGCCTACCGATTTCAGTTTAACGATGATGCGCAGAAGGAAATGGAAGATCCTGAGCGGTATTCCGATCTACCTCGACATCATGAGGAACCGGGCCAAGCGGGACGGAATCGAGATGGCTTTCACGGACAACTCGAAGGAAGCATCCTCTTCGGACGCTCACGTCATGGGAACATTGGTGAGCAATGGCAGACTGATATTCTTGCAGGACATCCTTTCGTGGAACGAAGGCGCCCACTTTCTGAAGGGAGCCAATTCGACCATGCACGTCCTCGAAAGAATCCGGGATCAGTCCGCATCCACCGTGCCCCCCGGAACTCCACTCCTCCAGGAATTGGAACAGGCCGCGCAGAAAGAGTTCTCAATCATTCCACTTGCCCGGAGAAACACTGTGGCCGCCGTCCGGAGAACGTCTCCATTGACCTTCAAGTTCAGTGATGACGGCGAACTTGACCTTATTTCCAAGGTCAAAGACTGAATGGACCCGCGAGCCCGCCCAATCACCACCAGTAGGTTAGCCTTTCAGGCCCTGGCCGGGCTGGGGATTGGAGCCATTGTCGCGCTCGCGGTGGCTCTGATCGTCGCCCACGGAGTCATCAAGGAGATCGAGAACCGGGAACAAGAATCGCTCCTTTCCGCATTGTCGACTGGCCCTGTTGCATTGGCGCATCTTCAGGCTGCGACCATCTCGCAGGAACACCTGGATCGGCTCATGAGCGGGTATTCCGGGTTCGGTAATCGTGGAACCCTGAAGGTCAGAATCACCGGCGGCCCCGGGACTTCGGACATCTTTGCCGCATGGGAGTCTCCGACTAGAGATACGATCCCTTTGGCTTGCAGGAAGCTCATCGAGAGGTCGGAAACTCCTGCCGGGGCCCTGTTTCCATTCCTGGTTCAGATGGAGACGAACCAATGCTTGTACTCGAAGGCAGGGGGGAAATGGGTGGCCTCAATTCTTGCTGCAATCACCTTGACCATCGGGTTCTTTCTCCTCACCTCCTACTGGGTCGTACGGCCCGTCATTCAAAGCTTCCGCACCAGCACACTTATTCTCGGAGGAACTGTCGAGGGCCTCAATGCGGGCTCAGTCAGCTTTGCCCCACTCAAGAGGCTGACAGAAGTAGCCATTGCGTACCGTCGCATGCGGCATATCGAGGCACTGGGGCAACTTGCCAGACAGATTTCTCATGACATCAGAGCGCCAATTGCAGCAATCGATGCTGCTCTCAGGTCTAGCGCCCAGATGGAGCCGGACGCACGGGGGTTGGTGGAAGCCGCAATCCTTGCGATCAGAGGGATGACAGACGATCTCCTCGCCAAGTATCGAGAAAGTGCTTCGCCAACCCATTACTCATCGGATCTATCGATCGTTGAAGAGTCGAAACAGGCCAAAAATGCGCTCCGCATTAAGCGCGTTCATGTGTATGAAGCTGTAGAAAAAAGCTTCGAACTATTCGCCATTCAGCATAAATTCGATGCGAAGCTTGTTTTAGGGAAAAGCTTTACGGAAATCGCTTTCGGAAAATACGCGCTGATTGACGAGACCCAACTGGTCAGGTCTCTGAATAACCTGCTTCAAAATTCCATCGAAGCGGTCACGGAAAAAGCCCAGGGAAACATCCACGTTTCTCTTTCCTCGACGGACGCAGAGCTGATCCTCGAAGTTTCCGACAATGGAAAGGGGATTCCAGAGGGCCTGCTTTCACGAGTGGTCGAAAAAGGCGGTACCTTCGGCAAAGCCGCCGGGAATGGCCTAGGTCTTTCTTTCGCGAGAGATGCTGCCGCCAATTGGGGAGGTCAACTCACGATCGCATCCTCCTTCGGGGTCGGAACCCAAGTGAAACTCTCCATTCCGCTTCAAGGGCCACAGCTCC
>CANFHS010000054.1 GCA_947446835.1 Bacteriovoracaceae bacterium | reverse complement strand
AGCGCCCGTCATCCAGGCCCTCGCGGGCCCCTTCGAGCGGGCCCTGATGGCTTCCTGCGGCCGCGTAATAAAAGAGGGTGAGAGGCCCGCCCACAAAACCCAGCAGCCCCTTGTCGGCGGGCAGGGTCCTGCGGATGCGGCTCATGGCATCTGCCTGGAAGGCCAGCTTGGGCAGGAGCCCCACGCCTCCGCCGTCCAGCCGGGCCAGATCCGCGACCGTCCGGACATGGAAATCAAGCTTCGGACCCGGCGCATAGCGAAGGCCCATGCCCATGGCCTCGAGCGGAAAAAGGAGATCGGAAAACAGGATGGCCGCATCGAAATCGAAATCCTGGATCGGTCCCATCGTGGTTTCGCAAGCTGCCTCGGGAACCTTGCAAAGCTCCATGAAAGTGTAGCGACGCTTCATGGCCTGGTAGTGCGAATGGTAGCGCCCGGCCTGGCGCATGAACCACACCGGCGGGCGACCCTCGTTCTGCATCTTCAGTGTCTTCTGGAACAGGTTCCTCACGTTCCGCCTTCCTTCCTGCCGGCAGGCTCATTGCCTTCGAGCACCAGCTGATAACCGATTCCCCGCACACTGCGGATCAGCTGGGGCGTCTCCGGGTCCACCTCGACCAGGCGCCGCAACCGCATGATGAAGTTGTCGACCGTCCGGGAGCTCGGGAATTCGTCCTCGCTCCAGACCTCGTTGAGGATCTCGTCGCGGCTGACCACCTTGCCCCGGCGATCGGCCAGGAACTTCATCAGCGCGCACTCCTTGTGGGTCAGCGACTGGACCGCTCCTTCGACCTCGACCTCGAAACGGGAAAACCGGAAGCAGGCCTTTCCGACCACCAGCTCGGCCGCCTCGGGAGTCCCCGACAGGTAGCGCGCGCGCTTCAGCCCGTTCTGGACCCGCAGCAGCAGCTCCTTGATATGGAACGGCTTGACCACATAATCCTCGGCGCCCAGCTCCAGCCCCCGGATGCGGTCCTCGGGGTTTCCGAAGGCGGTCAGGAAGATCATGGCGGTCGACCGGCTCTGCTCCCGCAGCTTCTGGGCCACCTGGAACCCGTTGCCATCCGGCAGGCCCACGTCCAAAAGTGCCAGGTCGAACTTGCGCCCGCCGATCTGCAGCAGGGCGTCTTCCTGGGACTGCGCCCACACGACCTCGTAACCCTCACGCTGCAGGCGTTCCACGAGCGTGGAACCCACGTTTCGCTCGTCCTCGACCACCAGGATGCGGGATGGACGTTCAGCTGCCATGACTCCCCCGGAACCGCAGCTCGACCGGAAACCCAGGACCCTGACCGAAGTGGGCCTTGCCACCCATGCGCTCCATCAGGATGCGGACCAGGTAGAGGCCGACGCCGGCTCCCTGCGACTGGGCACCTTTCTCGAACGGCTCGCCCAGGGTGCGCGCGTCGCCCGCAAATCCGGTACCGTCATCCCGGCAGGTCACCGAGACGGTTCCGTCGCCATTGACCCGGGAGACGAGCTCGACGTGCACCGACTCGCGGCGGGAATGCCTGAGCGAGTTCTCCAGCAGGTTGCGGAAGATGACCTGGATGGCCGCGGGATCGGCCTGGAGCAGGCAATCCTGCTCCAGTTGCGAACGGATCTGGATGCGACTGCCATGGGTCTCGCGCCAGGACTCCACCCAGCGGTCCAGCCAAGCGCCCAGGCGCACCGGCTGGAGATGCACTTTCCCGCCGCCCTCGACACGCGCCAGTTCGAGCGTGCGCTCCACCTGGCCCTCCAGGCGCTGCACATCCTCCAGCAGACGACGCACCAGATTGCGCTCATCCTCGTGGGGCCTGGGTTCCATCAGGTCCGACAGCGACTCGGCCTGCAGCCGGATGCTGGTCAGGGGGGTGCGAAGCTCGTGGGTGACGGAAGCAAAAAAGGCCTGAAGGCTGCGCTGGCGCTTCAGGTCGCGCCAGTACAGGAACATGAGCACGCCCCCGGCCAGGAGCAGGAGCGCCAGGAAGGAACCCCCTTCCCAGATCAGCATGCGCTGCGTGCGGGCGAAGTGGCTCTGGACGGCGTCGCCCGAAAGGCCGAGCTTCATCTCCAGGTCATGGATGCGGTCGGCCTGCCGCAGACCGAGCCAGGCCCACCAGCCCACCAGGGCAAAAAGCGAAGCCAGCCAAAGCGCGTGGAACACCATCAGGCGGCGAATCCTGCGCGAAGGCTTGCGGGTCATGTTCCCTTCGCCCTTCAAAACCGGGCCTCCCCGACGGCCTCGACCACGCGGTCCAGCTGCTCGTCCGTGTGCACGGTCGAAAGGAACGAGACCTCGAAACCGCTCGGGGCCAGGTAGACCCCGTTTGCCAGCAAGCCGTGGAAGAGCTTGGCAAAGCGCTCCTTCTGTTCCGGCGGGATCTCGGTCAGTGAGCGTGCGATGCCGTCCCTGGAGCGGGCCTCACCCATCACCGTCCACATCAGCGAGGAGAAGCGCTGCACCCGGACCGGGAAGGGCGCCGAACGGGCCGCGGCCTTCTCGATGCGATCGGCCAGCTGCGAAGCCCGGGCCTCGAGGCCCGCATAGGGATCCAGCCGCAGCAGCTTCTTCAGGGTCGCGATGCCAGCGCACATGGCCACGGGGTTACCCGACAGCGTGCCCGCCTGGTAGACCGGCCCGGCCGGAGCCACCAAGTCCATCAGGTCGGCGCGACCACCGTAGGCGCCCACCGGAAAACCGCCGCCGATGATCTTGCCGTAGCAGACCAGATCCGGACGGATCCGGGTCAATTCGGCCATGCCGCCAAACGCCACGCGGAAGCCCGAGATGACCTCGTCGAAAAGCAGCAGCGCCCCATGCTTGCGGGTGATCGAAGCCACCTCGCAAAGGAATTCGCCCGTCTGCAGCAGCAGCCCGTTGTTGGCGGGCACGGGCTCGATGGCCACGACACACACCTCGTGGCCGTGCTGGTCCATGGCCGCGCGGAAGGCGTCCAGGTCATTCAGCGGCACCACGATCGTGTCGGCGGCCACGTGGGGCGGAACCCCGGCGCTGTCGGGCGAAGCCATCTCGGCCAGGCCCGAACCCGCGCGCACCAGGAGCGAGTCCAGGTGCCCGTGGTAGCAGCCGTCGAACTTGATGACCTTGTGGCGTCCGGTGGCGGCGCGGGCCACGCGAAGCGCCGACATCACGGCCTCGGTGCCCGAGTTCACGAAGCGCACCTTCTCGACCCAGGGAATGCGTGAAGTGATGAGCTCCGCCAGCTCCAGCGAATAGGGCTCGGCCGCACCATAGGTCCAGCCACGGGTCATGGCGCTCCGGACCGCCTCGGCCACGTCGGCATCCTGGTGCCCGAAGATGAGCGGTCCCCAGGACATGCAGAAGTCGATGTAGCGGTTGCCGTCGACGTCGATCAGCTCGGCCCCTTCGGCGCGCTCGATGAACCGCGGCGTGCCGCCCACTCCGCGGAAGCCGCGCACCGGCGAGTGCACTCCGCCCGGTGCCACCTTCTTGGCGCGCTCGAAGAACGCGGCCGACTTCGTGGTCTGCTGATTTCCAGGAACACTCATGACGAAACCCTTTCCAGCCAATCCCGCGCGAAGCGCGAGCCATAAGAGATGATCATCGATGCGCCGGCGCGTGCCAGCGCGGTCCAGGCCTCCACGTGGGCAGCCTCGCGGTTGACCAGGCCCTTTTCGGCCATGAGCTCGACGCCCGCGAATTCACCGCTCACCTCGTAGACCGCCCAGGGCAGCGGGATCTCGCGCGACAGGTCCTGGAGGACATCCAGGTAAGGCATGCCGGGCTTGACCATCAGGATGTCGGCGCCCTCTTCGGCGTCCCGGAGCGAGGAGAGCAGCGCGTCCTTGGGACGGCCCGGATCGATCTGGTAGGTCGCGCGGTCCTTGAGCTGCGAACCCTGGCCCTTGGGGGCCGAATCGGCGGCAACACGGAATGGCCCGTAGAAACGCGAATGGAACTTGGCCGAGTAGCTCATCAGGAGCGTGCGCTCCAGGCCCGCGCCGTCCACCGCGTCGCGGATTGCCCTGACCCGACCGTCCATCATGTCCGACGGCGCCACGCAGTCGGCCCCGGCACGCGCGTATTCGAGGGCCGCCCGGGCCAGCTCCTTCACGGTGGCCGCGTTCTGCACATGGTCGCCTTCGGGATTCAGGATGCCGCATTGGCCGTGATCGGTTGAAGAGCAAAGGCAGACATCGACCGCCAGGAACAGGTCCTGACCAAAGCGTTTCTTGATGGCCGAGATCTGGGCGGCGGTGAACGAAAAATCAAAACCGTGGGCCTTCTTGGAACCCGGAACCCCGAACAGCAGGAACTTGCGGACCCCGGCTTCCAGGTCCTGCTCGATCTGCCGGAGCAGGCTGTCGGGCGTGTCCCGGTAGGTGCCTGTGAGGCCCGGAATGGCCTCGCGCCCCGCGATGCCTTCGACGGCAAACAAGGGCTGGATGAACTGCTCCACCGAAAGGCGCGTGGTGCGTGAAAGCTCACGAGCCCAGGGGCTCTGCCTCATCCTGCGGAACGAGCGACCTTGCCAGCTCAGTTGATCGAGAGCCATGTTTTCCATTCCTCCACGCCCGGGAAAACCCGGGGGTTGATGCCCTTCTTGCGAAGGTGCTGCGCGGTCTTGCCGGGTCCGCACGCATGCTCGGCCGAAGCCTGGGCCTGGGAACCCAGGGCGTCGAACTGCGAACCGCTGGCCCACCAGATCTGCCGCGCCTGCGCCAGCTCGCGTTTCACGTCGTCGGGCACTCCTTCAGGCGATTCCTGCAGCCGATAGGTTCCGACAGCGCGAGCCACCTTGCCTTGCCAACCCGGGACTGCGGCCTCGTGGGTCAGGACCAACCACTCCCGCAGCGGCGGGAGTCCCAGCACGGCCTCGCCCAGCTGGGCTTCGATGGACTCGAAGCCCAGACCCTCGGCACAGCCTTCGACCCAAAGGCCCTGCTGCGCCAGCTTGAACCAGCTGGGCGTGCCCGAGCACCACAGGCGAGCGCCCTGGGCCTGACGGACCAGCGCGGGAGGCAGGGCCCGGGAATGGGCCACGAACGCGGCATGGCCCGAAAGGTCCAGCTGCGCGGCTTCCGAAGGGCCAGCCGCGGCGCCCAGCTTGAAGCGCGAGCCGTCCCACGGTTTGAGCGCGGAAGCAGGGCGCGCGGGCGCCTGCCAGCGCAGCTCGTCCACGAACTGGCCGTCGGGCTTCCGGCCGCGCACATAAAACAGGTCACCCGCCTCGTCGCTTGACACGCAGGTGGCGCCGAACTTCTGGTGGCAACCTCCACCCCACTCGGCCAGCAGGCCGCGCTCGCGCGCCACCGCTCGGCGGGTCTGGGCATCATCCAGGCGGGCGATGGCCTCGCGCACCCGGGCGTCGTCGGCGCGGCACTCGATGGCCAAGGCCCCTTGCCCCGCCGCCGCCGGGCATTCCCGGAGCGGCAGCACCATCCAGCGCACCTCCCGGAACAGCGGCTCCGCCTCCGCGCGGGCCTGCGGATCGGCCCAGAGCCGGATCAGGCCCGCGAACGCCAGGATCACTCCGTCCAGGAACCGCGCCGAATCGTCGGCTTCATGGAGTCGCCCCAGGCGCGTGTTCACATTGCCCCGGATCTCGACGAACTCCACCTGGGGCTTCGCGCCCCCTGGACCCAGGTGCGGAAGCGCTTCCGAAAGGAAGGCCGGCAGATTCTCGATCCGGCGGGGCGAGGAACTTCCCACACGGACTGGAGCGCCGGAGCGAAGTTTGTCCAGGATACCCGGACCGAAAATCGCCACATCGCGCGGATTCTTGCGCCGGGGCATGGCTGCCAGCACGAACGCGTCGGGACGGTCCAGGCTCAGGTCTTTCAGCGAATGGACGGTCAGGTCAACCGCGCCCGCGCGCAGGGCCTGGTCGATCTCGGCAACGAAGAACTCCTTGCCCTCGACCTTCTGCAGGGGAATGTCCTGGATCTTGTCGCCCATCGTGTCGATCCCGACGAGCTCGACCCGAAGGCCGGGATTGAGGCGCTCGATCTCGCGGGCCACCTGACCCGACTGCGCCCAGGCCAGCAGCGACCGGCGAGTGCCGAGCTTCAGTACATCGCGTTCACCCGATTTTGCGGAAGACATGGGGGCTTCTTACACCGCAAAGACCGCGAGGTCTTCCCATCCGTGAGGAAGTGTGGCGGAACCGGCCGAAGATCCGGCCAAGGACCTGAGACGAGCCCGCTCGCTGCAGGCGCGCTGGGCCCGGCCCAGCAGTTCCGCGCGGGCCTCGTTCTGGGACTGCTGGAGCGCAAAAACCTCGTCCAGGGCCCGGAAACCCGGAACCTGGTTCCACTCGCCGCAGGCCCGGCGCATGCCGCCCAGGTGGACCACCGCCCGATCCGGACGGCCCGGCACGTTGCCTTCCTGCCAGAGGGCGATCCGGCGGGCATCCGACTCCGCGGCAGGGGGGATGCAAAGCACCAGGTGAGCGGCCATCAGGAAGGCCTCGACCTTGGCTTCAGCTCCCTGGATGACCCGGACGCGCGCCTTGGGGTCCTTGGCGCGGACCTCGGCGGCCAGCGCCTCGGCGGTCGCGGTCGTGCGATTCATGATCCAGAGCTCATGATCCGAGAGCCAAGGTGCGATGGACTGGGCCAGCTGGCCCGCGCCGACCAGGAGCACGGGCTCCTGGGGCGAGCCCGAAAAGCCGCGCAGCACTTTGCGGACGAGGCTGCCATAGGAAGCGGCGCCCACGTTCTGGAGGTACTGCGAACGGATCTCCTTGGTGTCCTCGAAAATCTTGAGCATCCAAGGATTGAGCGCGCCCAGGAGCGCTGATCCAGAAGCCTCGAACTGCGACCAGGCTTCCTTGAGCTGGCCAAAAATATCGGTCTCGCCTTTGACTTCGCTCTCCAGCCCGGTCGAAACCCGGAGAAGGAACGCGTAGGCCGCCTGACCCGAAAAAAGCTCCGCACCCGGAACCTGAAGGGGTGCGCCCGGGGTCGAAGCCGCGAACGAGGGATAGACCCAGATGCGGCGCTGGCAGGTGTCCAGCCGGAAGGCTCCCGGATACAGGGCGTCCACAATGGCGGTCACCGCGAGAAAATCACTTTCCTCCGTGGACAACTTCGGGACGTGCAAAACACGCAGGGACCCCAGGAACATTCTTCCATCCTACGGGACGGCCTTCTGCCTTCTGTCACGGGAGTGTCATGAAGAACCCCGGCGCAACCGGAATTATCCTTTAAAATCAATGATCCAGCGCGCGGTCCCGAAGAATTTCCTGCAACCAGCGCTTCATCCGGGCCCAATGGGCCCCCTTCCAGGTCAACCGCTCGCAGCGACGACACAGGAAGAACTCCTGGTGCGCCTCGGCGATTTCAGCGGAAACCCGCTCCCGGGCCAACTCCCGCGAAATGGGCAACATCCCGCTGTTGCACTCCAGGCAGCGCGACATGAAGCCCAGTCCTGAACGCGCGGCCTCAAGCCCACCCCAACGCTCCAGGACTGCACGCAGCTGCACCGCCGGATCCTGGGCTTCCACCCGCTGACTCCGGACCCCGTTCGCGCGCGCCGCCCACTCCGCATCCGGGGTCAGCAGCACACGGAACTCGTCGCGAGCCTGGTCGATCCAGCCCTGGCCCTGGGCGCCCGCGCCCAGCACCGAATCAAAGCCCGCCAGCCGCAGGTTCCGGGCCAGGCGCTCCAGTCCGGGAACCAGCAGGAAACGAAGCGGGGCTTCGGGCGCAGTTCCGCTCATGGCCTGAGAAAGGCTCCCTGAAGCCTGGGTTTGGCCCGCAACTCATCGCCCGTGTCAGGATCGAGCGCAATCACGCGGGTCAGGTCTTTGCGGCACCACATTCCCAACAGCGCGTTCAGCGTGGTCAAGGTGAGCCGGGAGGACTCGTCGTTGTAGAGCACACCGTTGGTGTAGATCACGCCCAGGTCCTTCACCTGCTGGAGAATGCTGTCCTTGAGCGTCCAGGTGTTGCAGCCCCAAAGCGCCAGCACCTTGGGACGACGGGAACCCGCCTGCCCGAGCGCTTCGAGCACGGCCTGGTTGATTCCCCGCTCGCGATCCTCATCCGAAAGCTTGCGCACGAATTTCAGCGAATTCTTGCGGGTCTTCTCGTTGAAACCGCCGTGCCCCGAGTAGATCACCACATCGGCGTCGCCCCGCAGGCCACCATAGAAGAGTTCCTGCGCCTGCCGCGAGCGCACGCCCTGGCGCTCCAGGCCCCAGGTCATCGAGTTGATGAGGCGGATCACCACGGCCCGGGGCTCGCCATCGGGCCCCACGATGGTTTTCCGCAGGATCGTGGCGCCCTTCTGGATGTCGCGGTCGCGCTTGAAACCGCAGGCCACGAGGCTCCCCCCGCGGCAAGGGGTGAGCAGCGATTCGGTCAGCGCCTGGCGGGTCGACCAGTCCTCGACCACGCGCTGGTCGGGGTCGCTTCCCAGGGCAAAATCCGAGTAGCCCAGCACGACCGTGAATCGGGTCACCGGGTTCTGGTAAAGACGCGCGTATTCCCGTTTGCAGGCCTGGGCAACAGGACCTCTCCACGGCGGGCCGGTGAAGTCTCCTGCCTTCGTCGCACCCCACGCATCCAGGTAATAGCGGGTGCCCTCCAGGTCCTTCTTGAGGCGCTGTTCGAGCTCCTCGCTGCCCCGGAACCCCCAGTTGTCGTCCGGGCCGTGCGATCGCTCCACGAAGCCCTGGGCAAAGGCCTGCGCCCCCAACCAGGAAACCAGGATCCCCACGAGCACCCCACCGAACACCCCACGTGCGCGAATCATGGGCCCCACCACTAGCCAAGAGTCCGTCAGGCGTCAATGCAGGCTCGCCTTTTGGATTTGCTCCGTGTTTCAACAGTGAGATGACGCTGCTTGAGCCTATGTCCAGCCGCAAGCCCCCCAAAAAAGCCGATCCCCTGGCCGGAGCCACCCTGGTCTTTGCCGACGGCGCCAGCCGCGGAAACCCGGGCCCTGGCGGCTGGGGCGCCATCCTGGCGATGCCCGACGGGCACGTGCGCGAGCTGGGCGGACGCCAGGTGCCGGCCACCAACAACCAGATGGAACTGATGGGCGCCATCCAGGCCCTCAAGGCCCTGCACGACGTGCCGGGGCCTGTTTCGTTCTGGACCGACTCCACCTACGTCATCCGCGGCATCACCCAGTGGATCTGGGCCTGGCGCTCGCGCGGCTGGAAGACCGCCGAGGGCAAGGACGTGCTGAACGCCGAGCTCTGGCAGGAGCTGTTCCGCGAGGTCGCCAAGCGCGGCCGGGAAAACCCCATCACCTGGAACCACGTGCGCGGCCACATGGGAGTCGCCGGAAACGAACGCGCCGACACGCTGGCCGTCGAATTCGCCCTGGGGCGCAGGCCCCAGCTCTACGACGGGCCGCTGCTGAAGTACGCCGTACCCATCCACGATCTGCCCGAAAACGGGGGCGCATTGCCCGAGATCAAGCCGCGCGAACCCAAAGCCCAGGCCTATTCCTACCTGAGCCTGGTGGGAAACACGGCCATGCGCCACTCCAGCTGGGCCGAGTGCGAGCGCCGGGTCAAAGGCGTGCCGGGCGCAAAGTTCAAGAAGGCCACCTCAGCCCCGAACGAGGCCGAGATCCTGGACACCTGGGGCGTGCCCCGCAGCCGCTGGCCCGAAGGCGCGGGAGAAGGCTGAAACGCCTGGCTCAGGCCGCGATCTTGAACCAGGTGGGCTCGAGGTTTTCCCAGGCATCGGGAAGCTCGGCCTTGACCAGGTCCATGAAATCACGGGTCGCCAGGCCTTCGACCTTGGCGTTCTTCATCAACTTGGTCAGCCGCTGGTTGAGCTGAAGCCAATCCACGCGCTTCTTGCCTTCGTGCTCATGCTCGCACTCGACATAAGCCGCCTGGATCTTTTCGGCGTATTGCTGGCGCATGCTTTCCATGAAGCTTTCTCTGTCCATGCTGGCTTATCGGCGCCGGGCCAGTCGAAGCTGAGTTTCTTAACAAACCGTGTCCCGGATTCCGGAAAGCCTTATCCCCGACGCCCTAACGGGGCCCCTGGGCCTTGGGCATGGCCGGGCACCAGCCTGGACGTGGTCCGATCCTGGGGAACTTGCGGCACACTTCGGGCCGCTTCTCGTAAACGGTGCAAAGGCGGGTCTTGGCATCCAGGAAGATGCAGTCACGCCCATGACGCTGCTCGAGCGTGAAGACCTGGGTGCGCGGGTTGAAATGCTGGATCACCCCGTCCTTTTCGAGCCTGCGGGCCAGCTTCTTCAGGCTGGCCGCGGCTTCGTCCTCGGTGGCCAGCTCCAGCCGGAACAGGTCCACGGCACTGACTTCGACGGGCAGCGTGCAGCAGCCGCCCCAGCAGCCTTGGCAAAGGCCACTGCGGTACTTGATCCAGGTGGAGGGGCGCCCGACATCGACTGCCATGATGAGCGGCACTTATCACAGGGCGAGCATTTCTTGACAGGGGCCGATCCCAGGAGGCAAGCCACCTGCATGACTTCCTTTGACCCCAATGCAGCGGCCACCGAAGATTCCGGCGTTTTCGGCCTCCCCTTCACCGAAGCCGAATCCCAGCTCGTTTTCCTGCCCATTCCCTGGGAAGCCACCACCTCGTATGGCGGCGGAACTTCGAACGGCCCGCAGGCCATCCTGGAGGCCTCCCGCCAGGTCGACCTCTTTGACTCCCACGTGGACAAGTTCTACGAGTGCGGCCTCTTCATGCGCGAGGAAAGCGCGCGCATCCGCCAGTGGAACGAGGAAGGCAAGGCGCTGGCCCAGACCATCATCGCCGAGGCCGGCATCATCGACGGCCGCCCCGACCTGCAAAAGGCCCTGGCCCGCGTGAACGCGCTGGGCGAGCAGGTCAATGCCGAGGTGCTGGAGCACACCCGCCAGATCCTCGCCCAGGGCAAGATTCCGGGCCTGGTGGGCGGCGACCACTCGGTTCCGTTCGGGGCCTTCCAGGCCATGGCCGAGCGGCTGCCAGGGGGCTTCGGCATCCTGCACTTCGACGCCCATTCGGACACCCGCGACGCTTACGAAGGCTTCCAGTGGTCCCATGCCTCGATCATGAGGAACGCCCTGGACCGCATCCCGGGCATCGCGCGCCTGGTCCAGGTCGGCATCCGCGACTTCTGCGAGGCCGAGTGGAATTACTGCCAGGAGCAGGGCGAACGGGTGCGCGTGTTCTTCGACGCCGACCTGGCCCGCCGCAAGTTCGGCGGGGAGACCTGGAACCAGACCACCCAGGACATCGTCCAGGCGCTGCCCAAGGACGTCTGGATTTCCTTTGATATCGATGGCCTGGACCCCCAGTTCTGCCCCAACACCGGTACCCCGGTGGCCGGTGGTCTGGATTTCAGGGAAGCCATTCACCTGATTTCCGCGGTCGTCCAGAGCGGTCGCCGCATCGTGGGCTTTGACCTGAACGAGGTCGCTCCCGACCCCGAAGGCAAGAGCGAGTGGGACGCCAATGTGGGGGCACGCCTGCTGTACAAGCTGGCCGGCTTCACCCTGGCCAGCCAGGGCAAGGCCCGACTTCGCCAATAACCGATTGAAATCGTTGGCTCAATGTTGACCAATTAGTTTTTCTTGACGCCTCGCATCAGAATCGGTAAACAACTCCACGTTCGAAGCGAGCCGGCTTGACGCTGATGTCACCCCTCGACGAACGGATCAGGAGATGAAGATGAAAAAGCTGATGAATTCGATGAACCTGAACCGGACTTTTGGCGCCGCACTGTTTATGGCAGCCACCCTGATCCCCGGTTGGGCTCATGCCTACGGTCCAGCCATGCCAGTGATCGAAGAAGAGGCGGCCTCTGAATCGACGCTCGTGCTCGAAGACGGCACCCTGACCAACCTGCCCAAGTGCCCCGTTTGCGTGGTCCGGATCGACGGCAGCGTCGAGCAGTGCGGCATCAAAGGCATGGTCGTCTGCCTGAAGACCCTGTACGAATAAGACTCCGGGAGCCCAGACTCCCTGAAACGAAAAGGCCCGCTCCGGAAGGAGCGGGCCTTTTTGCTTTTGAAGGTCCTTTTTGAAGATCCTTTTGAACGTCCCGGTTCGTCGAAGCGCTCAGCGGGCGCTGCAGAAGAACCTGCGGTTGGTCGACATGCCGGTTCCCGGATCCAACGAGCTTTCCTGCATCT
>CANFHS010000053.1 GCA_947446835.1 Bacteriovoracaceae bacterium | reverse complement strand
GGGCCTGCTCGCCGGGGCTCAGGTCAGCTCCGCTTTGCCCCGGCAGGTCCAGCGCCAGGGAGCGCAAGACCTGCTCCGCATGACGCATGCGCTCTGCCCAGGTTTCGGGGGCGAGGCCCTGGTACAGCCCCAGGACCTTGGCCTGGTCCAGGGCGGCGTTCTCGGCATTGCGGCGCAGGGTCGCGGTGGCCGTGTCGAGCAACTCCTGCCCCTGGGCGTGGAAGCTCAGGGTCTGGCTGGCCTCGGTCACCTCGGCCGAAGCGCGCCCCATCGTCGAAGACGACCCGGGAGGGCCCGAGTCGGCCGGCTGCGCGCAGCTGGAGGGGGGCGCGGCAGCGACGCGCGAGGGGGCCGGGGCGCGGGGAGGCGTGGGCAGGCTGAGCCCGGTGCGGTCCTGGTACTCCTCGCGTCTCAGGGTGAGGCGCTCACCCGTGGTGCCGTTGGCCAGGGTGACGTCCTCGGCGGTGGTGGCCACGACCTGGTCGAACTCGACGGTCTGGTCGGCCAGATTGCGCAGGCGCACCCGGACGGCAGGGCCTGGAGCAGCCCAGGCGGCTGCTGCCGCGCACCCCGACAGGACAATCCAGAGTCTGTAGGAACCTGCGGCCTTCAAAGCGGAATTCCCCCTGGGTTCTCCATGCTAAGGACAACGGCGGCCGGTTGCAACTTTCGCTCTGGAAACCCAAGGGAAGCTGGGGTTTAAGCACCTGAGAACCCATTTTCCAGGAGGCCTTCTTCCATGCGTGAAGTCTTCGTTGTTTCCGTGGCTCGTACCCCGATCGGCAGCTTCCAGGGCACCCTGAGCTCGCTCACGGCGCCCAAGCTGGGCTCCATCGCCATCGAAGGAGCCCTGAAGAAAGCCGGCATCGCCGCCTCTGAAGTCAACGAGGTCATCTTCGGCAACGTGCTGACCGCCGGCGAAGGCCAGGCTCCGGCCCGCCAGGCCGCCATCGGCGCCGGCATCCCGACCGGTGTTCCCGCCCTGACCATCAACAAGGTCTGCGGCAGCGGCATGAAAGCCATCCTGCTGGGCACGCAGAGCATCCTCCTCGGCGACAGCGACGTCGTCGTGGCCGGCGGCATGGAGTCCATGTCCAATGCTCCCTACCTGCTGCCGACCGCCCGGAACGGTTTCCGCATGGGGCATCAGCAGGCGGTCGATTCGATGATCGTGGATGGCCTGTGGGACCCCTACAAGAACCAGCACATGGGCAACTGTGGCGAACTCTGCGCCCGCGAAAAGCACTTCACCCGCGAAGCGCAGGACGCATTTGCCATCGAGAGCTTCAAGCGGGCCCAGGCCGCCCAGAAGGCCGGCTATTTCGCCTCGGAAATCGTGCCGGTGGGCATCCAGGGCAAGAAAGGGGATGTCACCACCATCGACACCGACGAAGGCCCCGGCAAGGCCGCCTTCGACAAGATCCCCGGCCTCAAGCCTGTCTTCGACAAGGCCGGAACCATCACGGCCGCCAACGCCTCGTCCATCAACGACGGTGCCTCGGCCGTGGTGCTCATGAGCGGTGAAAAGATGAAGGCCCTGGGCCTGAAGCCGCTGGCCAAGATCGTGTCCTACGGCGCCCACGCGCAGGAGCCCGAGTGGTTCACCACGGCTCCGGCCGAAGCCATGCGGCGCGCGGCCAGGAAGGCCGGCTGGAACATGGCCGACATCGACCTGTTCGAGGTGAACGAGGCCTTTGCCGTGGTGGCCATGGACGCTGCCCAGCAGCTGTCCATCCCGACCGAAAAGCTGAACGTCTGGGGCGGGGCCATTTCGCTGGGCCATCCCATCGGCTCTTCGGGTTCGCGGATCGTGGTGACGCTGGTCAACGCGCTCGAAAAGCTGGGCAAGAAGCGCGGCATGGCCGGCATCTGCATCGGCGGCGGCGAAGCCACGGCCATCTGTGTCGAGCGGGTCTGAGATGCGCACGCTTTCTCCGTCTGAAAGGGAACTCTCCGAGAAACTCGCCCGCGGCATGCACAAACTGGTGCGCGACGCCGACGAGGCGGTACGCGACATCCCGGACGGGTCGCTCCTGGCGCTGGGCGGGTTCGGCCTGTGCGGCATTCCCGAGAACACCATCGCCGCACTGGTCCGCAAAGGCGTGAAGGACCTGACCTGCGTGTCCAACAACGCGGGGGTTGACGGCTTCGGCATCGGCCTGATGCTCGAAAAAGGCCAGGTCAGGAAGATGGTGTCGAGCTACGTGGGCGAGAACAAGCTTTTCGAGCAGCTGGTGCTGAGCGGCAGGCTGGAGCTCGAGTTTGCCCCGCAGGGAACCTTGGCCGAGCGCATGCGCGCCGGTGGTGCGGGAATTCCCGCATTCTTCACCGCCACGGGTGCGGGTACCCTGGTGGCCGAAGGCAAGGAAACCCGCGAGTTCGACGGAAAGCCCTACGTGCTCGAAAAAGGCATCGTGGCGGATTTTTCGATCGTGAAGGCCTGGAGGGGCGACACCCTGGGGAACCTGGTGTTCCGCAAGACGGCGCGCAACTTCAACCCGATGGTCGCCATGTGCGGCAAGATCTGCATCGCCGAGGTGGAGGAGCTGGTTCCGGCCGGCGCCATCGATCCCGACCAGATCCACGTGCCCGGCATCTTCGTGAAGCGCATTTTCCAGGGCAAGAACTACGAAAAACGCATCGAGCGCAAAACCGTGAGCGGAGGAGCCTGATCATGGCCCTGACTCGTGAGCAGATCGCCCAGCGGATCGCCAAGGAACTTCGCGACGGCTTCTACGTGAACCTCGGCATCGGCATCCCCACCCTGGTGGCCAACTACGTTCCCGCGGGCATGACCCTCGTGCTCCAGTCGGAGAACGGCATCCTCGGCATGGGCCCGTACCCGACCGAGGAAAACGTGGACCCGGACCTGATCAACGCCGGAAAAGAAACGGTGACGGTCATTCCCGGCGCCGCATTCTTTTCGTCGGCCGATTCGTTCGCCATGATCCGTGCCGGCAAGGTCGACCTGACCGTGCTGGGCGCCATGGAAGTGGACGAGGAGGGAACCCTGGCCAACTGGATGGTGCCGGGCAAGATGGTCAAGGGCATGGGCGGCGCGATGGACCTGGTGGCCGGTTCCCCGAACGTCGTGGTGGCCATGCAGCATTGCGGAAAAGACGGCTCCTCGAAGGTACTGCCCAAGTGCACCCTGCCCATCACGGGGCTTCGCTGCGTGAAGCGGATCGTTCCGGACCTGGCCGTGATGGACGTGACCCCCCATGGGCTCAGGCTCGTGGAGCGCGCGCCCGGCGTGTCGGTCGACGAGATCCGCAAGGCCACGGCGGCCAAGCTGGAAGTCCCGGCCGAAGTGCCGGAGATGCGGTTCTGAACCCTGGGAGCCCGCCAGGAAGGCTTTCTGCCAGCTCCCTGAAGGGGGTGTCCGAGACGCTCCTCATCACCCTTTCGGCGTGTGCGGAGGCCTCGGAGCGACTGCCGGGCCTGGGCTTCAGCGACCCCTGGGCGGCGGAACGCCTGGAGCGGCTGGACCTGGATCGGTCGCTCTACAATGGGAGCGGACTGCTGATGAAGCAGATCGCGATCCGGGCGCACGCGGTCGACGCCATCGCGCGCCGGTTCTTTTCGCGCCACCCGGGCGCCCTGGGCATCGAGCCGGGAGCGGGGCTGTCCGCGCGGTTCGAACGCATCGACAACGGGCAATTGCGCTGGGTGGACCTGGATCTTCCGGCGGTCACCGAGCTCAAGCGGAAGCTGGTGGAACCCGGCGATCGCCACGCGCTGCGGGCGGGTTCGGTGCTGGACCCGGCTTGGATCGAAGAGCTGGTGGCTGGGGCATCCGGGCCCGTGCTGGTGGTGATGGAGGGCCTGCTGCCTTACCTGGAGCGCGACGAGGTGCGAGGGGTGCTGGTCGCGCTCGGGCAAACGCTTCCGGCGGGAAGCGAGGTCGTCTTCGACTACGCCCATCCGTGGGTGGTGCGACGGACCCGCCTTCTGCCCCAGGTGTACCGCACAGGAGCCCGGTTTTCCTGGGGCTCGTCGCGCATCACCGAGGTGGAGCGCTGGTGCCCGAGGCTCCAGCTCCTGGAAGAGCTGGACCTGGTGGGCCCGGTGGCTCCGGGAGCAAGCCTCGTGAGCCGCGCCTTGCGTCGGCTCACCGGAGGCTGGGTCTACGGGTTGGCGAGGTTCGGGATCAACCCGAGTTCTTCGCCCCGTAAGGCTTGAACGTCACGTCGGCTCGATCGTTGCCGATCAGCTTGGCCGTGCCGTGCAGCTCGATGGGCCAGCCCGTGCGGAGGTTCATCGGGATGGGCGAGTCGATCACGTAGACGGTGACCGCATCGGGGGTGTCGGCGTAGGTCCAGCCGTTGGTCGCGTCCTGCGCGATCGGGGTGCGCGTGCCGTCGGCGGCGATGCGCACCACCTCGATGGTCGAAGACTCGGGGCGCTGGTTCATCATCAGGAAGCGCGTGCGGAAGCTCAGACGCTCCACCTGGAGGTCGGACGCCGCGTTCGAGATCATGGCCTCGATCTGGCCGCTCTGGCAGATGTCATACGATTTGCCGCCCAGGTCCTGGGACATGGCCTGGTAGCGTGCGCCGACCCACGAGAAGCTCGCGCTCTTGCTCAGGCACTGGTTGGTGTTGGCCTTGAGGGTGGCGGCGTGCATGCGGACCATCTGCGGAGCGTTGGCGCCCGTCGACGGGTTCTTTTTCAGGGCCTTGAAAAAATCCAGGTGGGCCTTGTACGAGGTTTCGCGCGATCCGTCGTTGCAGTAGTAGCCGTCGCGGCTGGCGCCGGGGCAGGGATTGGCGGCGGTCCGGAAGTTCACGCCCGAAGTGTCCTCGCCCGTGGTCAGGACCAGCATCAGCAGGAGCGCGTCGTTGCGGACCAGCTTGGCGCTCTGGCCGAGGGCGTTCTGCTCGCGGTCCAGGTCGGCCCGGATGGTGGCAAAGCCCGGCTCGAGCGCGTTGGCCGACGTGTTGAACGTGTTCAGGAAGCCCGTGAAATGGTCGTTCCAGACGAATCGCGAAGGATCGATCTGGTCGGCGTACTGGATCTGCGCGCCCGGAAACGGGGCCAGCCAGCCCAGGCCATCGGCCCGTTGGCTCTTGAGGGCCTCCCAGTTGGCATCCTGGCGCGACCCGGCGATCTGCGTGATGCCCGTGTAGGCGCCCGCCGGAACCAGCGGGGTCACGGCAATCCGGTAATCCCAGTTCTGGGCGTCCAGGGTCTTCATCAGCGACTGGAGCGAGCTCTGGATGATGGCATTGGCATTGATGGCGGAACCCGAGTTGTCCTGGGCCACCAGGACGTCCACCTTGGGCGGAATGGTGTAGTACCCCGGCGCGATCTGTGCCGAGACGGCATTGGTGACCAGGAATTCCTGCTTGCCGCAGCCCCCCAGCGAGCTCCCTGCGGCCAGCAGGGTCAGGGCCGTGGACAGGCGGAGCCACAGGTTCGGGCGGGCGGAAATTTTGGAGGCATTGGACCGCATCGGTTTCATAGGGGGTCTCTCTCAGACGGCCTATATCGCAAAGGAGATGCCAGCTTCACGAAATGAAAGGAGGAATCTTCTGGCTTGGATTTCAAGGGTTTGGAGGCTAGGTTTTGCCTCAAGGACTGGACCGGGGGGTCGGTCGAATCGTTTCCTTGCGACGGCTGACCAAACCTTGGACAGTGGGAAAATCGAGTTTGGGGACTATGGAAAATACCGGTGGGGTTTTTTTCGAAGGGGAGCAGGGGGCCCGGTGGTACGTGGCCCAGGGAGACCGTTGGCTGGGGCCATTGACCGCAGCCGAAGTCCACGAAAAGATCCAGTCCCAGGAGCTTTCCTGGGCCCATTACGTTTGGACCGAAGGCCAGGCAGACTGGCAGCGGCTCTGCGATGTGCCGATGTTCCAGGCGGCCGTACCCGGCAAGCCGCAGACTTCGATCGCTGCGCGCCTCAAGGCCGAAGCCGAGGCGGCCGCACGGGCGCCTGAGGTGCGGAAGGCCCAGCTGGGGCGAGCCCCCGCGCCTCCGTCCGGTTCCGACCTCCGGGCTGAGCTGCCGGAAGGGAACCTGGAGGACGACCGCGAGTGGTTCCTCTATTACAACGACACCCAGTTCGGCCCGTTCTCGGCCGACGAGATCAGCCGCTTTCTTCGCATCGGCAAGATCCACGGCCGCGTGTACGGCTGGCGCGACGGCATGGGGAACTGGGAAAAACTTGAAAAACTCGTGGCCTTTGGCGAGGCCGTCGAGGAAAGCCGCCGCGCGCGCGCGCAGGCGGCGCCCCAGCGTCCCGGCGCTCCCGCGGGGCCGCAGCTTCCCGTGGCCCCGGCGCCCGAGATCACGGGCTTCGTGGAACGGCGGGCAGCGCCCCGTGGCAGGCCTTCGGAGCTCCGCGCGGCCCCGCGCATGCCACTCGTGGCGCGCATCCTGATGGCCGGCGACGAAGAAGCGAAGGTCGTGGTGGCCATGTGCCGCGACGTGAGCGTGGGCGGAATGCAGGTGCTCACCGACCACCTGCCGGGTGGCATCGGCGCCCGCATCCGCCTGAACGTGAGCCCGGCCAGCGACTCCTCCGAGCCGCGCATCCGCCCCTTCGTGGCCCAGGGGGTGATCGTGCGCATCCTGGAGGACGGCCGGGGTTTCAGCTTCCGTTTTGATCGGCTCCGGGGCGACGCCCGGCGCTCGATCGAGGACTACGTGGGTGTGGAGCAGAAGCACCTCGACGAAATCGAAGCCGGCGCCGAGCGGCTGGCAGAAGCAGGAGTGACCGATGTCTGAGCTGCACCTGGCCCCCGACGTGGCCCCGGCAGGCTTTGTGCCCGAGTGGGAAAGTTTTCCCAGCGCCGATGGGAAGCTGAAGCTCTTTTCGCGCTTTCAGCACTCCGAGCCCTGGACGAGGCCCGTGGGTCTTCTGGTTCTGCATGGGCACGGCGAGCATGGAGGTCGTTACGCGCCCTACGCCCCGTTGCTGAAGCAGTCCGGTGGGGTCGAGGCCATCCTGATTCCCGATCATCGCGGCCATGGCCGCAGCGAAGGCCTGCGGGGTCACGCCGAGCGGTTTGACCAGCTGGTCGATGACGCCGAGGCGGCAGCCCTGCGGCTCAAGAAGCGCCTGGAAGACCGCTTCGGTGGCCGTGCCGAGCTGCATCTGCTGGGGCACAGCCTGGGCGGGCACATCGCGCTCCGGCTGCTTTTCCGGAACACCATTCCGTTTGCCTCGGCCACGGTCACGGCGCCTTTCCTGGCGGTCAAGGCCAAGGTGCCGGTGGTGAAGAAGCTCGCCGCGAACGTGCTGGAGCACGTGTGGGGCACGCTCCAGATTCCGACGGCGCTGGATTCTTCGGGGCTGTCGCGCATTCCGGAAGTCGTCGAGGCCTACCAGAAGGACCGGCTGGTGCACGACAAGATGACTCCGCGGTTTTACGGGTCGATGCAGGCCGCCTGGAAGGACACCCGGTCGCGCCACGAAGGCATCCAGGTCCCCCTGCAGGTCATCGTTCCCTTGGCCGATCCCATCGTGGACCCCGAGGTGACCCAGACCTTCTACCGCGAGCTCAAGCACCGTGATAAGCGTCTGCGGACTTTCGAAAACAGCCTGCACGAGCCCATGAACGACCTGGATCGGGAGCAGGTGTTCCAGGATATCGGTTCCTGGATCCGCAGTCATTCTGGAGAAAAATGAGCACCCGCACCGAGCTGGCTTCCCTGGTCCGTCGACTCAGTTACCGCGAAGGCGACTTCACCCTGGCTTCGGGCCAGAAGAGCAGCTTCTACGTGGACCTCAAGGCCACCACGCTGCACCCCGAGGGCGCGGAGCGGGTGGGTCGCGAGGCCGTGGCGCTGATCCGCGAGCTGGGGTTGCAGCTGGACGGCGTGGGCGGGCTCACGCTGGGGGCGGACCCCATCGCCACCGCCGTGTCGTTGGCGGGTCACAAGGCCGGGTATTTCTGGCCCGCCTACATCGTGCGCAAGGAAGCCAAGGGTCATGGCACCGGACGCTTCCTGGAAGGCACCGAGAACCTGAGGATGGGCGGTAACCTGCTGGTCCTGGAGGACGTGACCACGACGGGGGGATCGGCGTTGCAGGCGGTGCAGCGCATCCGTGAGGCGGGGTACCGCTGCGCGGGCGTGCTGACCGTGGTGGACCGCGAGCAGGGCGGGCGCCAGGCTTTCGAAAAGGCGGGCGTGCCGTTCTACCGGCTGCTCACGCTCGACGAAGTCCGCAAGGGCTGAGGTCCCGCCTCAGATCACCGTATTGCGTCGGAAGTGCACGTCGTCGCGTTCGGGGTGGTCGAGCGTGTGGTGCAGGCCGCGGCTTTCCTTGCGGCCCAGGGCGCAAGTCACGATCAGGTCGGCCACCTCCAAAAGGTTCCTGAGCTCGATCAGGTCGCGGCTGAGGAGCGTGTTCCAGTAGTAGGCATGGATCTCGGCTCGCAGCAGGTCGAGCCGGCGTTTGGCGCGTTCCAGCCTGCGGTTGGTGCGCACGATTCCCACGTAGTTCCACATCAGGCTCCGGATCTCGAGCCAGTTGGCCGCGATGTCGATTCCCTCCTCGGGCGCCACGGCCTGGCCATGGTCCCACTCGGGAAGCGGAGGCGGCACCTGCGCCAGCGAAGCGTCGAACGGCGTCTCCCGCAGCGCGTGGTGCGCGGCGCGGTGGGCAAAGACCACCCCTTCGAGCAGCGAGTTGGAGGCCAGGCGGTTGGCGCCATGCAGGCCGGTGCAAGCGGCTTCGCCGATGGCGTACAGGCCGTCGATCGTGGTGCGGGCGTTCTCGTCGACCAGCACGCCACCGCAGGTGTAATGCGCGGCCGGCACCACCGGAATGGGCTGGTGAGTCGGGTCGATTCCGAACTTCAGGCAGGCTTCCAGGATGTTTGGGAACTTGGTTCGCATATCCTCCGGCGAGATGGGCGAGCAGTCCAGCAGCACGTGGCGATCGCCGGTGCGCTTCATTTCGAAGTCGATGGCGCGCGCCACGATGTCGCGCGGGGCCAGCGAACCCATGGGGTGGTGGCGCTCCAGGAACGCCTCGCCCTTCAGGTTCCGCAGCACGGCGCCTTCTCCGCGAAGCGCCTCCGAGATGAGAAAAGTGCGCGCGCCCGGGTGGTAGAGGCACGTGGGGTGGAACTGCACGAACTCGAGGTTCCCCACGCGGGCACCTGCCCGGTGGGCCATGGCGATGCCGTCGCCCGTGGCCGTGTCGGGGTTCGAGGTGTACAGGTAAACCTTGCCCGCGCCGCCAGTGGCAATGACCGTGATGTCGGCGGCAAAAGCCGAGATCTTGCCGGAGGTCTCGTCCAGCACGTAGGCGCCCAGGCAGCGACCGGGCTTGCGCCAGCGCCGGAACAGCTTGCCCTCGGTGACCAGGTCGATGGCCACGTGGCGTTCGAGCAGACGGATGCGCGGATGGACGCCGGTTTTTTCCAGCAGCGCGCGCTCGATCTCCCAGCCCGTCAGGTCGTCCGCATGGAGGATGCGCCGCTGCCCGTGGCCGCCCTCGCGGTGCAGGTCAAAGACTTCGGCCGGGTCGGCGCCCCGCTCGGCTCCCGCGCGCCGGGTGAACTTCACTCCCAGGTCGATCAGCTCGCGCACCCGGTCCGGGCCCTCGCGCACGCACAGCTCCACGATGCGCTCGTCGCAAAGGCCGGCGCCGGCGTCCAAGGTGTCGCGCTGGTGCGCCTCGAAGCTGTCCTGCTTGGACCAGACCGACGCGATGCCGCCCTGGGCGTAGCGGGTGGCGCCCTCGGCCCGGTCGGCCTTGCAGATCAGGGTCACCTCGGCGCCCGAGTCGGCGAACTTCAGGGCCGCGCTCAGCCCCGCGATGCCGGTTCCCAGGATGAGCACTTGAGGCGTGCGGCCGGTTCTGGCTACCATCGGAGGGGGAGCATATCATGGGGCTGAAACGGTTCGGCATCATCTTGACGGGGCTGGCCTTGGCTGCGGCCGGGGGCGCGGGCTGGGTTTCGAGCGGAAAGCTCCAGGAGTCCCAGGCTCACCCCGACCCCAAGGTCCTGCAGGCGCTGCGCGGCACCCTGGAGCGCGCCTTCGCCGCACGTCTGGAGACCCTTCAGGTTCAGGCGGCCGCCCTGGTCTCCGGCACGGCGCCCAGCGTGCGCGCCGAGGCGGGAATCTTGCGGGTGGGCCAGCTCGGTCTGGGCGGGGCGAGCAGCAGCGCGCCCCAGCATCTGGTCCGGACTCCAGGGGCTCCGTCGCTTTCCCCGGTCGAAGAGGAAACCGCTTGGGCCCAGGCGCGCGCGGCGCTGGCGCAGGTGGCACGAGGACCGGCAACCCAGGCTCCGGTCTGGCTCAGGAGCCAGGACCAAGTGGCCCTTGCGTTTCCGCAGGCCGGTTCCAATGGGGAAAGCCGCTGGGCGGTGGCCTGGTTGGATCCCTCTTCCAGTTTTGCGCTCTTCTCGGGCCTCGAGGCCGGAGGCTCCCTGCGCGCTTTCCTGGCCACGGAAGACGGCCGTGTTCTGGCGCATTCGCAGGCCGCCCTGGCGGGCGCGGATGTGTCGGAGTCGCGTTCGTTCGTGGAAGCGCTGCGCGCGGGCGCCTCGGGGACCTTCATGAGCCAGGGCCTGGATCGTTTGCCGGTGCAGGTGTCCTCGGTGCGGCTGAGCGGATTCCCGCTCCTGCTCGTGGTCGAGGACGTGACGCTGGCTGCGGCGATCGACTGGACGCGTGGAGCCCGGAGCCTGGGGACACTCGTGCTGGGCCTGTTGCTGCTGGGAGGAACCCTGGTGTTGGCGCTGGGGCGTGGAGCCGCGAAGACTTCGCCCCTACCGGCGGAACTTCCGCGCGCGGACGCTCCGGCAGGTGCCACGGCCGCTGGGCCTGTGGCCCACCGGGTGGGCAGCCGCATGGTGGAGTCGGGGCTGGGTCCCGAGGAGTCGCGTGAACTTCAGGGGCTGCGCGAGCAGTTCGAAACCCTCCGCGATGAGCTCGAAAAGCACCGGCGCATCGAGGAGCGGGTGAACCGTTTCGAGAAGGAAGCGCTGGCGCTGCGGAATCCGCGCCTTCTGGCCACCCGGATGGCCGAGGTGGCTTCCGAAATCTGCGGCAGTCCCGCGCTCGTGCTCCTGCACGACGAAAGGCTCCACGCCCTGGTGCTGGCTGCTGACTGCGGCTTTGCCCAAGGTCAGGCGCCCGTGGGCTTGTCATGCCCGGTTTCACCCGAGCTGACCACCCGGATCCAGCAGGACTTCGCGCGCGGCGAGCTGAGCCCGCTCACCGGGCACGAGCCGCTGGCCCAGGTCCTGATGCGACGGGCCGGGGTGGCGCATTTCGAAGCTTGGGCCTTGGCGGGCTTCGGTCCTCTGGGTCGCGCCACGCGACGCGCGCGATTGCTGGGCGCGTTGGTCATTCTCCAGTCGGGCGTTGACAGCTTCAACCAGCGCGAGCACCTTGGTCGAATGATGCGCGCGACGGGCCTGGTCTATGAAAATGCGATCCTCACGTCGAACCCCAGCTGATCCCGCCGAGCACGATGCCCGGGCCGCGCGCGATGCCATCCGTCGCCTGCGCGAAGGCACTTCGTTGGACCTCGAAGCCGCCCGTGATCCCGAAGCCGCTCCGGGCTGCCGAGTGGTGGCCGAGTGTCGCGCCGATGTGCTGCGCTCCAACTACCTGGCCATCCGCGACCTGAACCCGGGCCTTTCGCTCATCCCGATGGTCAAGGCCAACGCCTACGGGCACGGTGCCGCCTGGGCCGCGCGCGTGTTGGCGGACCAGCCCGATCTGTACGGGCTCGGTGTGGCGACCTTGGCCGAAGGTCGGGATCTTCGGAAAGCCCTGGGAGTCAAAGGCCGCAAGGTGCCCATCCTCGTGTTCTCGGGCGCCATGCCCTGGACCGAGGAGCGCGGCCGCTTCTGTGAAGCCCACCACCTGACCCCGGTGCTGGCCTCGGACGATGCGTGGGATGCGTTCCATCGCGAAGGCTGGACGGCACGGCTGCGCTACGAGATCAAATTCAACACGGGCATGAACCGCTTGGGCCTTTCGATGGATCGACTGGACCGCGTGCGCGCCCAGCTGCAGAAGCTTCCTGCCGACCAGAAGCCCCAGGGCGTGCTCTCGCACCTGGCCCGGGCCGAAGAGCCCGAGAATCCTCGCACGCGCGAGCAGGTCGAGCGCTTCCGCAAGATCCGCCAGACGCTCGATTCGGTGCTGCCCAGCTCGTTCTTCCACCTGGCCAACAGCTCGGCCATCTGGAATTTCCGCAAGCTCGGGCTGCACGGATGGACCGACGTGGTCCGGCCCGGCATCTCGCTCTACGGCGTGGCGCCCTGGGCGGGAGCTCCCGCACGCGGGG
>CANFHS010000052.1 GCA_947446835.1 Bacteriovoracaceae bacterium | reverse complement strand
GGTGGCGTGGGAGCCTATCGGCTGGGCGTGACTGTCCTGCTGCAGAACCTCATTTCGGGCGTGACCTGGAACGCGAACGAGCTGGTGCTTCCGGTCCAGTTCGAGTCGCGCCTGGACGCCGTCATCAGTTACCTCGCCAAGGCCGGCGCCTTGATCCACTCCGGTCAGGACGACGGGGAAGCGCTCCACCTGGTCCGGATGGCTCTGGGTGCCCTGGAGCGGTTTACCGTCCAGGAGTCGCAGGAAATGAGGGCCTGGAAGGCCAAGTACGGAATGCCTGAGCTGTCCGTGATCCAGTCGCAGCTGTGGCTGCTGCTCGAAGCCGTGGGCCAGACCGATAGGCTCCAGGCTGTGCGGGACTGGGCCCGGAAGCACCAGAAGGTGCTGGTCGCCCACCAGCTGCGGGGGTTGATGCAGATCGCCCAGGAACGCCTGGACGCTCAGGCAACGGTTGCGGTCCGGAGCGGCTCGTCGCCGGAGCTCGAGGCGGCAGGTCCGCTCACTTACCCGCGTCCCCAGGTGGCCGCGGCGTACCTGAAGCGGCTGGAAATCCGCAGGCCGACCTTGATCGTGTTCGAGCCGGGTGGTGACTGCACCGTGTGCGTCGCCCACGCTGACCGCATCCGCAGGAATCACGGTGAGCTGGATGCCGCGGGCATCGACCTGCTTCAGGTGGTCCCCGAGGGCCGTGCGCCCCTGGTCGCCCCGCTGAAGCTGGCGCCGGTGGTGCGCTCCCTCACGATGAGCCGGGGCGCCTTGAAGGGCTTCGGGGTCATCGATGGCTTCGAGCAGGTTCCCGTCCTGCTCCACGGCATCGTTTTCATCGATGCCAAGGGACGCGTGCTGTGGAAGGACGTCGGCGCCCAGCCTTACGCTGATGTCGACGGCATGGTCCGCGAGATCAAGCGGCAGGCCAGGATCAGCCAGCAGCTGGACCAGGAATAGGACGGGTTCGCCCGCCTTTCAGCGGTCCCGCATTTCAGGACACAGACAGGATCGTCAGCTCTTTCATGGCGCCCCGGATCTCGACTTCGATCGAGTCCCCGGCCCGGCGTCCCAGCAGCTCGTCGCCGACAGGCGAAGCCGGAGTGACCAGCTGGATGGTCCTGCCTTCGAAGCGGAACTGCAGCCCGCCTCCCTGGCTGGCCAGCAGCGACCAGGAGCGCTTGCCGTCCTCGTTCTCGAGCTCGATCAGCGCGCCAGGTGCGATGCCCTCATCGGGCAAAAAAGCGCGCGGCTCGGCCCTCGTAAAAGCCGCCAGCAGCTCCTGGAGCTCGGCCACGCGCTGGGCCTGGGCTCCTGCCAGGTAGCCGGCCTCGATGCTCCGGGTGTCGTGCTTGTCCTCGGCGCGATTTTCCTCATGGGTTGCGGCCGCATGTGCGGCGGCTGCGGCCTGGGTCAATCCTTCCAGCTCTTGTCGAAGCTGGGCGCACAGCGCTTCGATCAGTCGGCTTTTGTCCATGACCCCAGTCTAGCATCTGCTTTGCATGACTGCGCGCAGAAGAAGGGGCGAGGCATGGCCAAGAAGAAGGTTTCGGAACTCGAACAGCTGCTGAGCCAGGAGCAGCCCATCCACTGGGTGCGGGCCATGCTGACCGGTGTCGTGGGCGTCTCCTTCATGATGGCCTTCATCGACATCTTCAGCATGATGGGCATCACGTCGTTTTCCTACGAGGTGTACCTGGGGTCCATGATCCGGGCCCAGGATTTCGGGGTCCATAACTGGACCGTGGGGGTGGCGGCCAACTGGGTGCTGGGCGCGGTGTTCGGGATCGCCTATGCCTACTTCTTCGAGTACGGATTCGGTCGGGCCAGCGTGAAGAACGGGCTGCGGGCCGGGCTCTGGCATGCGGCCTTCGCGGCCGTGGCGGCTTTCCCGTTCTTCAATGCGGTCCACGAGCAGCAGGGGCTGCAGCGGTTCGCGCATTTCGGGTTCTTCGGTTCGGGGCTGGAGCCGGCCACACCGCTCCTGCTGCTGGTCGGGCACCTCATCTTTGGTGCCACCGTGGGACTACTGTACGGGCCGGTTCGCCTGGGCCGGGTGATGATGCGTCTGCATGAGCCGGGAGAGGTGGGTTCGCCGGGAGATCCCGAGGTCATCACCGAGGAAGAAGACCCCGTCGACCGCGCCGCGGTCTGAGCGGGCGCGATCGCGGTACTTGGATCGTGGCACTTGTCCGGGGTCCGGGGTTCGTGAGAAACGGAGACCATGAACTTCTCCGGAAACACGATCTTGGTCACGGGCGGGGCAACGGGCATCGGATTGGCGCTGGCGCGCAGGCTGGCCGAGGCTGGCAACGAGGTGGTGGTGTGCTCGCGCCGCGAAAGCGCGCTCGCCGATGCCCAGCGGGAATGCCCCAGGCTGCACGTCCTGCGCGGCGATGTGTCCATCGAGTCCGAACGGGTGCGGCTCATCGAAACCATGGTCCGCCAGTTCCCGAAGTTCAATGTCCTGCTCAACAACGCGGGCATCCAGAATCGTCCGCCGAAGTTCACCGAGCCGCAGGACTGGGCGCAGCACCGGCAGGAGCTGGCCACCAACCTGGATGCGCCGATGCACCTGTCGATGCTGGCCATCCCGCACCTGCTCAAGCAGCCGCAGGCCTGGATCGCGAACGTGACCTCGGGCCTGGCGTTCCAGCCCATCGCAGCCATGGCCACTTACTGCGCCACCAAGGCCGCGCTCCATTCGTTCACCCTGAGCCTGCGCTGGCAGCTCCGTGAAACGGGAATCCGGGTGGTCGAGATCGCCCCGCCCGCCGTGCAGACCGATCTGGGTGGCAAGGGCCTCCATGATTTCGGGGTGCCTCTCGACGAGTTTGCCGACCATGCCTTTGCCCGGTTCACGGCGGGCGAAGCCGAGTTCGGCTACCAGTCCTCCGAGCAGGCCCGCCTGGCGGGACGGCCCGCGCTGGACGCCATCTTCACCGCCATGAACTCGCGCTGGTGAACTGGCGCCGGTGATGCTCATGCCGCCGTGGCGGGCGGGGGAAGCTTGGGTCCGGGCGTGAGGGTTTCGGCCCTCGGCGCGAACAGGTGTCCCAGCAGCTCGTCGGTGTTCTCGACCAGCAGGAACTTGAGCTCGGCCCGGACCTCGGCCGGGACCTCGGCCAGGTCGTTCTCGTTCTTGCGGGGCAGGATCAGCGTGCGCAGTCCCGCGCGGTGGGCGGCCAGCACCTTTTCCTTGATGCCTCCCACGGGCAGCACCGCGCCTCGCAAGGTCAGCTCGCCTGTCATCCCCAGCACCGGGTCCAGCTTCACCCCCCGGAAGAGCGACAGCAGTGCGGCCAGGATGGTGATGCCCGCCGAAGGCCCGTCCTTGGGGATGGCGCCGGACGGCACGTGGATGTGGATGTCTTCGGCCGAAAAATCGAAGCCCCCATGCGCCAGATCGGGCTGCGAGCGCGCCAGGCTCAGGGCGATGCGGGCGGACTCCTTCATCACGTCGCCCAGGCTGCCCGTCAGGGTCAGCTTGCCGCGGCCGGGCATGCGGCTGGCTTCGATGTACAGGATGTCGCCGCCGTGCGGTGTCCAGGCCAGCCCGGTGGCGATGCCCGCTTTCATCTCCTCGCGCATGACCTCTTCCTTGTAGAAGCGGTCGGGGCCCAGGAGCTCGGGAACCCGCTCGGGCGGGATGTGCACCTGCGCGCGAAGGTCTCCGGTCTCGACCAGGCCTTGCGCGGCCGCACGCAGCAGGGCTGCCAGCTTGCGCGAAAGCTCGCGCACGCCCGCCTCGTGCGTGTGGTGACGGATCATCCGCGTGATCGTCTCGTCGGGGATGTGGACCTGGCCCGCCAGGAAGCCATGCTTCTGGAGCTCGCGGGCCAGCAGGTGGTCGCGCGCGATCCGCAGCTTTTCGTGCTCTGTGTAGCCGTTCACCTCGATGACCTCCATGCGGTCGCGCAGGGGGCCCGGGATGGTGTCCAGGACGTTGGCGGTGGCGATGAAGAACACGTCCGACAGGTCGAAGGCCACGTCCAGGTAGTGGTCGTGGAAGGTGGAGTTCTGCTCGGGGTCCAGGACTTCGAGCATGGCGCTCGACGGGTCGCCGTGGAAATCGGCCCGCAGCTTGTCGATCTCATCGAGCAGCAGGACCGGGTTGCGTGTGCCGACCCTCTTCAGGCTCTGGACGATGCGGCCGGGCATGGCACCCACGTAGGTGCGGCGGTGGCCGCGGATCTCGGCCTCGTCGCGCACGCCTCCCAGCGAGGTCCGCACGAACCGGCGGCCCAGCGTGCGGGCGATGGACTGCCCGAGCGACGTCTTGCCGACGCCCGGCGGGCCGACCAGGCAGAGGATGGGGCCGCGCAGGTCGTTCTTGAGCTTGGCCACGGCGAGGAACTGCAGGATGCGGCGTTTGACGCTTTCCAGGCCGAAATGGTCCTCGTCCAGGATCCGCCGGGCCTCGGCCAGGTCGATCTTGTCCTGGGTGGATTGCTTCCAGGGCATGGCCGAAAGCCATTCCAGGTAGGTGCGCACCACGTGGTACTCGGCCGATGCCTGGGGCAGCGCCTTGAGGCGTCGCAACTCCTCGTGCGCCTGCCGGTAGGCTTCGGGCGGCATTCCCGCGCGCTCGATCTTGTCCTCGAGCTCGGTGTTGAACTCCTCGGCGGTTTCCTCTCCCAGCTCGGAGCGGATGGTGCGCAGCTGTTCGCGCAGCAGGGCATCGCGCTGGGCCTTGTTCAGGCGCTCGGCCATCTTCTCGCGGATCTCGCGTTGCAGGGCCAGGACGTCCCGCTCCTTTTGCATGTGACCCAGCAGCTGCTCCATGCGCAGCAGGGGGTCGACCTGTTCGAGCAGCTCCTGCTTCTGGGGCAGGGCCAGGCTCAGGTAGGCCGCGCAGACATGGCTCAGGTAGGCCCCGTCATCGACGCGCTCGATGAGGCGGGCCAAGGGTTCGGTGGTACCGGGCAGCAGCTCAAGGACCTCTTTGGCCAGGTTCTTGAGGCTGCCCAGCAGGGCCTCGGCGCGGATGGAGTCGGAGATGGGCAGATCGGGCAGGGGCACTCCCCGGGCACGCAGGGGGGCCTCCGCCCCGTTCTCGCGGCGGGGAAGGAACTCGGTGATCCGGTACCGTGCAATGCCGGTCACGACGACCTGTCGGCTGCCATTTTCGCCGGGTGCCGAGCTGTCGACCTTGCAGACCGTGCCGATGCGGTACAGGTCGTCGGCTTCGGGGTCGCCGGTTGTCAAAAGCCGTTGGGAGACGACCAGGACCAGGCCTCCATTCCGCTCGGCATCCGTGACGGCCTGGAGGCTCCTGGGGCGACCCACCATGAGTGGCATGGAGATGGCCGGAAAGAGCACGGCATTGCGGATGGGCAGGACGGGAAGGACCTGGGGAATGGAGTCCATAGGGATGCTTTCCAGGTCAGCAAAGCCCACGCCGGAGTGTGGCAGACTGCCTGAATTATGCTATGACGCGCCACATGACCCCAGATCAGCTTCGTGCCCGCCTTGAAACCCTTGCTCCGGCCACCCAGGCCGAGGTCAGGGACTTGACCGGAACCCTGGACCACTACCAGGCGTTGGTCGTTTCCCAGGCTTTCGAAGGAAAGCTGATGATCGAGCAGCACCGCCTGGTGATGGGTCTATTTCAGCGCGAGATCGACTCAGGCGAAGTTCACGCCCTGACGCTCAAGACCTATACCCCTGCCCAGTATGAAAAAGCCGGGCGCCCCCGGCTCTAAGGAGATCCAGATGTCCCATCCCCTTCGCTCCAAGATTGAAGAAAAGGTGAATTCCGCTTCCGTGGTGATCTTCATGAAAGGCACCCCGGATTTTCCCCAGTGCGGGTTTTCGAACCGCGCCTGCCAGGTGCTGCGCGCCGCAGGGGTGCAGAAGATGGGTTATTTCGATGTCCTTTCGGACGACCCGATGTGGGAAGCCCTCGAGGAGTTCACCCAGTGGCCCACCGTTCCCCAGATCTTCGTGAACGGCAAATTCATCGGCGGCTGCGACATCGTGACTGAAATGTACGAGCGCGGCGACCTTCAGGAGATGCTCGGCTCCAAGAGCTGAAGGGTAGGGGCTGAAGGGGAGTTGCTGAAGGGCAGCTCCTCTATTCCGTCAGAATTACTCAAGTTTTAGGAAAAAGAGACCGAAGGGGTTTTATGGACCCCACTCGGTCTTTTCTTCCTAAATTTGTCATCTGGATCGGACTGGTTCTGGTCCTGATCCAGACCGCGAGAGCGGCGATTTTTTGATCGCCAGCCGGCTCCCCAAAGGGGGCTCAGGCGCGGTTGAACATCTTCTTTTTCATCTTGGTGCTGCGTTCCACGGCGACCTTGTGGGCTGCCGGAGCCGTGCCGTTCTTGTAGGCAGTGGCTTTATCGCGCTGACGGGCTCTGTGTTTCGTGCTCAAACGTTTTGCCATAGTCCCCGGCGTTTAACATGGCCCGAAATGATTGCAAAGCGCCGCATCAAGAAGCTACTCTTTTCCGGCTGCAGGGTCCGGACTTCGGGGGAGCGCAATCGATGCGGTCATGGGTGTGGGGGCTTTTGCTGGTATCCAGTACTTCGTTCGGCGCGCTTCAGGTTCCTCAGGAACTGGGTGAGCCGCTCTCGGCGGTCCTTCGTTCGGGGCGCACGGGGCTGGGAAGTCCGGATGACCTTCGGGGTCCTTATCCCATGTCCCGGCTCCAGGAGCAGGTCCGGGAATACCTTCACCTGCGGCGGGACCGGGTCGCGGCTGAGGTCAAGGCGGTGGCCGTAGCCCAGTGCCTGGCGGCCCCTGTCGAAAACATCTTCTGTGACCTGATCCTCGATTCGCGCGGAGCCCGCGCCGCGGGCGGCACCTTGGGGGCCCGGGTCACAGCCGGAGCCAACGCCGAGCTGGAGGTGGCACTCAGGACGGCGGACTGGGACAAGTTGCGCCGGGCCACCGAGAGCCAGCTTCATCGGGCACTTCGGGGCATTGATCGCTGGGATTCACTGAAGAAGGTGGTGGACCGGGTGACCGGTGCGCTCGACTGCCCCCCGGTGGCCCTGGCCACCGCGCTCGGGCAGAAGGCCGAGGAGTTCTTTCCGGCCGAGGCCTTGAGGAAGGACGCCCAGAAGCTCTACGGCCGGGCGGCCGCCTGCGCTGGCCCCGAAGAAGAAGCGGCCGTGGCCAAGGCCCGGTTCCGCCTGGCGCTGCTGCGGATCTGGGAAGGGGATTGTCCGGGCGCCGACCCGCTGCTCGGGACCTTGACTCGTGCACGGGAGGGCGAATTCACCCTGCGCTCCCTCTTCTGGCGAGCCCACTGCGCCCGCGAAAGGGGCGACAAGCTGGGCTTTGCGGCCCAGAAGAACCGGCTGCGTCGCGAGTTTCCGCTCAGCTTCCACGGCATCGCGCTTCTGGACCGCAAGGAGCGGCTGGGCATTCCGCTGCTGACGGGCTGGGAGCCCCCGGTGCGACTCCGCTCGACGGCTCGACCGGCCCTCAATGGCATTCTGGCGGCGGCCGAGCTGCTCCAGAAGCAGGGCGCCCTGGACGTGTCGGCCGAGCTGCTGGACGTCCACCAGGAAAAATTCGAGGAGGCCGAAAGTGCGGTCCGCCTCTACGTGGCGGTGCTTTACTTCCGCGCTCACCAGAACTTCGGTCTTTTCCGCACGCTTTCGTCGGTTTTCCGGGACGACGGAGACGCGGTGGCCCGCTCCACGCTCGAAATCTTCTACCCGCTCCAGGGTTTCAACCTGATCCGGACCAAGGCCAGCTCCCACGTTGACCCGCTGTTGGTGACCGCGCTCATCCGCCAGGAGAGCGGTTTCAACGCGCAGGCCCGTTCGCCTGCGGGCGCACTCGGCTTGATGCAGCTCATGCCGCAGACGGCCCGCCGCTACGGGCGGGTGGCACGCCGCCGCCTGCTGGACGCGGGAACCAACGTGCAGGTGGGGGCCCGCTACTTCCGTGCGCTCCTGGATCGCTTCTCGGGAGACGCCGAGCTGGCGCTGGCGGCCTACAATGCCGGCCCCGAAAAGGTGGATGATTGGCGCAAGCGGTATCCGGTGCAGAACAGGCTGCTGTTCCTGGATTTCATTCCCTTCCAGGAAACCCGCAACTACGTGGCATTGATTGGCCGCAACTACTTCTGGTACTCGCTGCTCTACGGGCAGGAGCAGCCGGTCTCGAGCCGCAAGAAGCCCATCCGCCTGGCTTCGGCCCAGTCGGCACGTTTTCCGTCGCTCCAGGTGGAGAGAGCGCCCTAGGGCGCAAGGAGTCCAATTTGGCCGGCAAGAAACTCAGCTCGATCAAATCAGGGGTCCTGTCGCGCGGGTTGGCCCTGGCCAAGCTCGGGGTTTCGGCCGGCGCCAAGGCGGCAGGGCATGCGCTGGGCGCGGTCCTGTCAGGTGAAGAAGAGCGCGAGCAGCGATTCCGGGGCCTCCTCATGGCCCAGGCAGGGATCCTGGCCAAGGAGCTGGGCAACCTGAAGGGCAGCCTCATGAAGGCGGGCCAGATGCTGACCGTGATGGGCGAGCACGTGCTTCCGCCCGAGGTCAATTCAGTGCTCAAGAGCCTGCAGAGCCAGTCGCCGCCCCTGGAGTGGAAGGCCGTCGAGAAATCGCTGCGCCAGCGCCTGGGGGCCCGTTACGAGGAACTCGAGGTGGAGCACGAGCCCATGGCCTCCGCTTCGCTGGGCCAGGTGCACCGGGCCCGGGTGCGGGCCTCGGGCGAAGTGATCGTGCTCAAGATCCAGTACCCGGGCGTGGATCGGGCCATCGACTCCGACATCCAGGCGCTGCGAAGGATCCTCTCCATGTCGCGCCTGGTTCCTGGCGGCCCGCACCTGGACGCCATCTTCAACGAGGTGCGCGCCATGCTGAGGCGCGAGGTGGACTACGGGCTCGAGCTGGAAGAAACCCGGCGATGGATGGATCGTCTGGCCGGAGACTCCCGTTACATTGTGCCCCGGGTGCATCCCCAGTTCAGCACCCGCAAGGTGCTGGCGCTGTCGCTGGAAGAAGGTCTGGCCGTGGATAGTCCCGAGGTGGCCGCGCTTTCGGCGGAACGTCGAAACGCCATCGGGCTTTCCATCCTGGATCTCTACCTGCGCGAGCTCTTCGAGTTCCAGGCGGTGCAGACCGACCCTCACCTGGGCAATTATCGCGTCCGCCTGGGGAAGGATGGACAGCCCGACCAGGTGGTGCTTTTCGATTTCGGCGCGGTTCGCGAAGTTCCGCCCGCGTTCCTCACGGGGTACCGGAAGATGGTCCGCGGCGCTTTTCATCGCGACCCCGGGGGAGTGGTGCAGGGAGCCCGCGAAATGGGCTACCTCCGCGAGGACGATGGCCCTGAGCTCGAAAAGGTGTTTGTCGAGCTTTGCGAGCTGGTCACGGAGCCGTTCCTGGAGGACGCGGTCTACGACTTCGGCTCAAGCGACCTTCCGTTGCGATCGTTGCGGAAAGGCAGCGAGCTGGCCATGCGATTCAAGCTGAGGCCGCCGCCCCAGGAGCTCGTGTTCCTGGATCGCAAGATGGGCGGGGTCTACACGTTCCTCAAGGTGTTGCGCGTCCAGGCTTCGGGTCGGTCCCTGATCGCCCGCTACCTGTGAATGCAGCGGGCCATCGGTCGGTTGACTTTGGTCGGGGTCGATCGCATCCTCAACTCAAGTCAAAGAAGAGGGTATCTTGATGCCGAGCATCCTGCACCGGCTGGCGGATTGGGCCCAGACTGCCCCGACCGCGCCAGCTCAAAGGTACAAGGTCAATGGAGAATGGAGAACCATCAGTGCGCGCGAGTTCCGCGACCGGGTTTTCCATCTGGCGCTTTACCTCGAATCCCAGGGCATCGGCCCGGGCCATGCCGGAGCTGTCTTCGCCTACAACAGTCCTGAGTGGGTCCATGTCGATCTGGCCACACTCCTGACCGGCGCGCGTTCCGCGGGTCTCTACCCGAACTCCACGGCCAAGGACATCCACTACATCCTGGATCACTCCGAGGCCCGGGTGCTTGCGGTGCAGAACCGTGACTACTTCCAGCGCATCACCGGCAAGGATGGAAGCCTGCCGCTGCCGGATCGCATCCAGCGGGTCATCGTGTTCGATGGTGACACGTCCATCCATCCTCGCGCCATCGCCTATGAAGCGGCGCTGGCCGAAGGCCGCCGCCTGGCTTCCGAACGCCGCGATTCGACCGAAATGGCGCGGCTGCTGGGTCGCATCGACGCCAGGTCGGGTGCCATCCTGATCTACACTTCGGGCACGACGGGAAATCCCAAGGGCGCCCTGCTGTCGCACGACAACCTGATCTACACCTCGGACATCGTGGCCCGTTACTGGAAGCTGCCGATGGGCCGGGGCACCTTGTTCTCGTTCCTGCCGCTTTGCCACATTGCCGAAAAGCTGCAGTCCATCGGCGTGGGCATCTCGCAGCGGTACACGGTCAGCTACTGCACCCGCTTCGAGAACGTGTCGTCCGAACTGGCCGAGGTCCAGCCCACGCTGTTGCTGTGCGTGCCGCGGCTCTGGGAAAAGATGATGGAAGGCGTGCTCTACAAGGTGCGCTCGGGTCGTGGGGCCAAGAAGAAGCTGGCGGAATGGGCGCTGGAAGTCGGTGAGCGTGTGGCCCACGCCAGGTACTCGGGCGGCCGCGCTTCGTTGCCGGACCTGGTGCAGCTTCGTCTGGCCGACAAGCTCGTGCTTTCGAAGATCCGGCAGGCCCTGGGACTCGGGCAGGCCGAGCTTCTGGCCTCGGGTGCGGCTGCGCTCAACCCGGGGGTTGCCCGCTGGTTCCGGTCACTCGGGCTCGAGATCCTCGAGGATTACGGCCAGACCGAAACCACCGGGGTGGTCTGCATGACCGAACCCGGTGTGGAAAGCGCGGGAACCGTGGGTCGACCGCTGCCCGGCACCGACTTCAAGCTGGCCGAAGACGGGGAGATCCTGACGCGCGGCCGGCACGTGTTCGTGGGCTACTCCAAGGATGAGGCTGCGACGGCCGCCACCCTGGTGGATGGCTGGTGCCATACCGGTGACCTGGGCGTGGTCAACGAGCGGGGGCTGGTGGAGATCCGGGGCCGCAAGAAGGAAGTGCTCAAGACCTCGGGAGGCAAGATGGTGGCGCCCCTTCCCATCGAGGAGCGGATCAAGGAGTCGGGTCGGGTCGGCCAGGTCTGCATCGTGGGCGACGGCCGCAAGTACCTGGGTGCGCTCGTCACGCTGTCGGAGGAAAAGCTGGCCGATTTCAGCCACCGGGCGGGCAGCAAGCTGGGCGAAACCATCACCGACGCGGGAATCCTGGAGGACATCAGGTCCGTGATCGATTCCGTGAATCGCGGGCTGGCCGGGTTCGAGCAGATCAAGCGGTTTGCGGTGCTGGGGCGCGACTTCTCGATCGAGGCCGGCGAAATGACGCCCACCCTGAAGATGAAGCGCGCCGTGATCGAGCGGAATTTCAAGTCCCTGATCGACTCGTTGTACTCGGGCGGCGGCGACTGAAAGGCCGTGAGGGAACGATGAACGATTTTGAATCCGGCGCAAGGAAGCTGATTCCAGCCGTCCTGGTCTATGCCCGGAGTGCTGGCCGCATCCTGATGGTGCATCGGAACGCGGCCGATCGGCCGGGGGATTTCCATGCCGGCAAGTGGAACGGGCTGGGCGGAAAGCTGGAGCCCGGCGAGTCGCCGCTGGAGGCGGCCCGGCGGGAGCTGGCTGAGGAGAGCGGGCTGGAGGTGCGGGAGTCTGACCTCAGGAATCTGGGGTGGCTACTGTTTCCGGACTTCAAGCCACATCGGAGCGAGGACTGGCTCTGTTTTGTCTTCGTCCTGGACCTTCCGGATTCCTGGGCCGGCAAAACCCTGAGCGGCCCCGAAGGCGACCTGCACTGGGTTCCCGAGGCCGATGTTCCGGCCCTGAACGTGTGGCCGGGGGATCGGCAGTTCCTGCCGCACGTCCTGAAGCGCGAAGCGTTCCACGGCACCCTTTGGTACCGCGACGGGCAGGTCGCGCGGGCGCAGATCGAGCGCCTGGCCGTCGACCCCAGTTCTCTGTAGGTCAGGACCCACAGGTGTCGGGTCCGGCCTCCAGCGCAAGGCGCTGCATCAATTTGCCAGGTCAGGAAATCGGCTGAAAAAGGCCCGTTTTTTGGGTTTCGGACTCGGCGCGTCTCCTGGTCCCGGTTTTGCTCTAAAGCGCGGAATCCATCCGGAGGAGAGTCCCTCCGGAATCCATCAGGAGATTCCATGAATTCCCGAGTCCGTGTTGTTTCCATTTTCGCCTTGGCAAGTGCCCTCATCGCCTGCAGCAAGGCACCTGTGACCGTTCCGGGGGGCGCGGTCCAGCAGAAGCAGGTGGCCCCCCCGTCGCCAGTTCCGACGCCTGAGCCTTCGCCCAAGCCCCCGCTGCCGCCGCAGGAGAACCCGGAGGCAGCGCAGATTCGCCAGTGGCTGCAAAGCGCGCAACCCAAGTCCGAGCTCGTC
>CANFHS010000051.1 GCA_947446835.1 Bacteriovoracaceae bacterium | reverse complement strand
GGGGGCACTCAACGAGCTCGAGCTGAAGAGCATGGGCATCCACGCGGTGGACCGCCTGACCGCCTGCACCCGGTGCACCCTGGGTCAGGGCCAGGAACACCTGCTTCACAGCTACCGGCGCGAGGGTTCGGGCACGCGCCAGTACTCGGTCATCGCGATCCAGCGCTGAGGCGTTCCTCAGCGCTGCGGCGGGACTCCGACCTCGACCTCCTGGAGCCGGATGACCCCGAACGGATCGACCTGGAACCGCGTGATCCTCGGCGAAAGCGCATGGGCCTGGACATAGTGGAAGAGCGGCGCGATCACCGCCTCGCGATCCACCAGGATTTCCTGGGCCTTGCGGACCAGGGCTGCGCGCTCCGTGCCGGGAGCGAGCCCCGCGATCCGATCCACGAGCCGGTCATACTCGGGACTCGACCAGCCCGTGAACTGGTTGGGGCTCCGGCTGGTGAACAGCTGCAGGCTGGGCAGCGGGTCCAGGAATGTGGCCTGCCAACCCATCCGGTACACGGCCGGGGTGTCGGTGGCGATCCGCTTGAGGTGACTCTTCCAGTCGCGCCCCTCCAGGCGGACATCCACGCCCAGGCGGGCCTTGAGGTCGGCCTGGACCTTCTCCAGGATCAGGCTGTTGCGGGAGGTGGAGTCAAAACCGATCTCGAACGGGGGCAGCTTCTTGCCCTTCATGGCACGAGTCGCATCGGCAAGAACCGCTGAAGGATCCGACCCGGGCATGAAGCCCTCCAGGCCAGGGGAAATCCAGCTGCGCGCCGGCTGTTCGCCCATTCCAAGCACCTTCACCAGGCCCACGCGATCGATGGCGGCCGAGACCGCGCGCCGGACCTGCCGGTCCGTGAACGGTGCTTTTTTCGTGTTGAAGGCCAGGTAATAGGTGGCCAGGAAAGGATCCACCTGGATCCGACCCATCTTCCGCAGGCGTTCGGCTTCCAGCGCGGGGAAGCGGACCAGGATATCGAGCTTGCCCGTCTCGAAGAGGCGCATGGCGGTGGCTTCGTCGGGAACGATCCGCATCATCACCGGACGGCTGACCGCCTTGCCCGGAATCCGGGAGCCCCAGTAGTATTCGTTCGGGCTGAGCAGGATGGAATCGTCGATGCGGTGGTAACCGATCTTGTAAGGACCCGTCGAGGGAGTCGAGCCTCCCCACGGCTTGCCATTCGTCAGCTCAGGCCGTACCGGCACTGCGATGGGATGGGCCAACACGCCCAGGAAATACGGTGCGGGCCGGGAAAGCTCGATGACCAGACGATCGCTAGCCTCGGCCCGGACATCGCGGATGGGCTGAAGCAGCTCCGCGAAGTTGGCGCCCGTCTTCGGGTCCCGCCCCCGATGAAGCGCATCCACGAAGTGCGAAGCCAGGACGGGGATCCCATCGGACCACGCGGCCTCGGGGCGCAGCTGGAAACTGTACTTGAGTCCATCCGCAGAAACAGTCCAGCTGGCAGCCAGCCTGGGCTCTATTTTCCCCTGCGAGTCGACTCCGACCAGTCCGTCCATGACGTTGCCCAGCACCCGTAGCGCCACCCCGTCTTCCGCATAGGCGGGATCGAGCGATGCCGGCTCGGCCCAGAGCTGGACCTGGAGAGCCGTCTTGGCTCCCACCTGCGAGCGTTTGCAACCCGTCCCGGCCAGGAAGGCCAGCGCGATTCCCAGTGCAATTCCAAGCTGTTTCATTCGGGGCGATAACTAGCAAAGGCAACCTTCCCATGCTACCCCTTAAACAGAGGAAATTCGGCCACATGAGCGCTGCAGCCCACCCTTCCCGTCGCATCACCTGGCTTTCCGTCCTGGCCCTGGTCGGCCTGGCTTCGTCGATCTGGCTGAGCCACCTGTACTACTCCGTGCGCGGAGGAATGGGTGGCTTCCGGTCCTTCTGCAATATCGGCGCGACCATGAACTGCGATGCCGTGGCCGCAAGCCCCTGGGCGGAGATCTTTCCCGGCGTACCCCTTTCCAGCCTGGCCGCCGGCGGATTCCTGGCCATCTTCGCGGCGACGATCGCGGCCCGCATCCCAGGCTGGCGCCGCGAGAGCCTGCGCTTCCTGTTCCTTCTGAGCCTGGTCTCGGCGCTCTTCACGTTCGGCTACCTGGGCATCATGATGCTCCAGCTGAAGACCCTTTGCCTGTTCTGTCTGGTCATCGACGGCGTCACTCTGGCATCGCTGGCCATCCTGCTTGGCCTGAAGCCCGAATCCCCCAGGAAAGCTCCGGTCGACGGGTCGCAGTGGAAAACCCTGATCGCGGTGGGCGGTGGCGCCCTGCTCGTGGCCGTGGTGCTGCTGAAGGGCATGGATCAGACCGAGATTCCGGCCGCAACTCTCGAGGAAGTGGCCCAGAGCGTGGTCAGCTCTCCCGTGGTCACGCTGGGTCCGGGAGCCGAGGGCAGCGCCTTTGGCAACCCGAAGGCGCCGATCACGATCGTCAAGTTCAGCGACCTGCAGTGCCCTGCCTGCCGGATGGGAGCCGTCCTCCTGAACAGCATCGTGAACCGCTACCCGGACCAGGTCCGCGTCGTGTACCGCAACTTCCCGCTCGATCCGTCCTGCAACCGCAAGATCGAGCGCTCCATGCATCCGGTGGCCTGCGAAGCGGCACGGGTCGCGCTTTGCGCCGCCTCGGAAGGCAGGTTCAAGGAAACCTACGAGCGCATCTTCGAGTTCCAGGCCGACCTGAGGCCGGGCAAGGCGCTGGAGCTGGCCCGCGAGGCCGGTGCCGACGAATCCAGGATCACCTCCTGCGTGGCCACTCCCGGAACGGCCGAGCTGATCGCGCGCGACATCGACGAAGGCATCGCCCTGGGGGTCCAGTCCACCCCGACCTTCTTCATCAACGGCCATCGGGTCGAAGGCGTCTACCCGCTTCCCGTCTGGAACCGGATCATCGAGCTGCTGCTGGCCCAGTCGGGCAAATGACCATGACCGCCCCGCTGATCGACACCCACTGCCACCTCGACTACGACTATTCGCCCAAGAGCCAGGCCGACATCCTGCGCGAGGCCCGCGAGGCAGGCGTCTCGGCTTTCATCACCATTGGCGTGGACCTGGGCTCGCTGGACAGGCTGCCCCTGATTTCAGAAGCCCACGCGGACATCTGGCACACGATCGGGGTGCATCCGCACGAAGCGGCCGAGGTCAAACCGGGCGACCTGGAGCGCGTGCGCCTGGCCTCGCGCCACCCGCGCTGCCGCGCCATCGGCGAGATCGGCCTGGATTACCATTACGACCACTCGCCCCGCGAGGTGCAGCAGAAGGTGTTCCGGGACCAGCTCGAGTTGGCCCTCGAGGAGCGAAAACCCATCATCATCCACTCGCGGGATGGAGAGGAAGACCTGCTGGCGGGGTTGCGCGATTACTGCTCACGGCTGCCGGAGGGCGCGGTACCGGGCGTGATCCACTGCTTCACGGGAACCCGTGCCTTCGGGGAGGCCTGCCTGGCGCTGGGCTTTTTCATCTCCTTTTCAGGCATCCTGACCTTCAAGAATGCCGAGAACCTGCGCGAGTGCGCCCGGGACTTCCCGCTGGAACGTCTGGTGGTGGAAACCGACTCGCCGTACCTGGCGCCGGTGCCCCACCGGGGCAAGAAGTGCGAACCTTCGATGGTCCGCCTCACGGCCATGAAGATCGCCGAGTTGAAAGGGCTGCCCTTCGACACGGTGGCCGAGGCCACGACGCGAAACGCACGCAAGCTTTTCGGCCTGGCTTAAGTCCTGGCCGAGGGCTTGGGAGAAGGCTTGGCCGAAGGAACCGGCATCGGCAGCGCGCGCTGGCTGACGTGGATGTCTTCGAGGTCAAAGCGCAGGCCACCGTTGGACTGCGTGGTGGCCCACGCAGTGCCGCGGGTGCGGGCCAGCCAGGTGCGCTTGCCCGGATCAACCGAGGCCTCGGCCCCGAAGGCGTGGCTGCGTGACTCGGTCCAGCGGCATTCGAACGGAATCTTGAACGTGGCCTTCCAGGCCGGCGCACCGGCGCGGGTCACGCGATCCAGCTGCAGCACCTCGCGGGCGACCTTGTCGATCGGGTCGCACTCCAGCCCTTCCTTGCCCTCGAACGGGGCCCGCAGCTGGGCCACGAGCCTGGGCAGGATCGACTCGGCGGACGGCAAGTCGCCCTGGGCCCTGGCCAGGGGTGCGCTTGCCACCCCGAGCGCCACAACAGCGACCCAGGTCCGCATCACGCGGGATTCTCCGGCATGGCCCAGTCCGGCTTGTAGAAGAAGCGCTCATGCATGCGGTTCAGCGCCGTCCAGCGGCCGGGGGTCTGGTCCTGCTCGGTGAAGACCCGGATCGAGTTGATCTTGGAGTCCAGGTCATCGATGTAATGGACGACGAGCGCTTCCAGGCAGTGAGGCTCCTTGGGCGAGCCGTACTCGAGCTTTCCATGGTGGGCCAGGATGAGGTGCTTCACGAGAAGCATCTTCTCTTCGGGAAATTTGTCGCCTGGGATGCGGCCGGGCTGGGACTCCAGCTCACGGATCTTGCGGGTCACGAGCTCCACCCCGATCACGAGATGGCCGATCAGCTTGCCTTCCATCGTGTAATCGGTGACGCGGTCATAGGACAGTTCCCAGAGCTTTCCGATGTCGTGGAAAAACCCGCCCAGGAAAAGCAGGTCGCGATCCAGGTACTTTCCGTAGTGGCGCGCCAGGTGGTCCAGCGTGCCCACGATCGAAACCACGTGCTCCAGCATGCCGCTCTTGTAGGCATGGTGGACGCTCTTGGCGGCGGGAGCGCGCTTCATGCGGTCCACGATGTCCGCATCATCGCGCAGCACCGCTTCGGCCAGGGCCTTGCAGTAGGGGTCCTGCATCGATTCGACGTAGCCCAGCAGCTGCGCGTACAGGGCGTCGGCGTCGAGCGTGCCTTCGGCGATGTAGTCCTTGGGATCGACCTCATCTTCGCGGACCACCGAGATCTTCGAAACCACGATCTGGCGGCGCCCCTGGTAAAGCTGGCAGCGGCCTTCGACCTGGATGAAGGCATCGCGGACGGCCTGCCCGGCGTAGACCGGGGCATCATCCCAGATGCGGGCCTCGCACTCGCCGGATTTGTCCATCAGCACCAGGTTCATGTAGGGCTTGCCGTTCTTTCCCATGGCAATGGAGCTGAACTTGACCAGGAAAGGACTCGAGACCGTGTCTTTTTCCTTCAGGTCCCGGATGAACTGCGTTTTCTTGATGGACGGCATCGCGCCACCCTATGACGGTGTCGCCCGGCGTTCAAGTCCCTTGCCTGTCCCAAGGACACTCCATTAAGCTGCGAATTCTATGGAATTCCTGCACTTCAGCGAGGCTTCAGCCGCCTGGTCCCGTGTCCGGATGAGCGGCCCCGACGCCCAGGACTACCTGCACCGGATGACCACGGCGGACGTCCGCCACCTCCGGGCAGGAGAAGTCACCTCGGGCTGCTTCCTGAATGCTCAGGGCAAGATCCGGGCGGTATTCCAGCTGGCCTGCCTGGCCCCCGGCGAGCTGATACTGGAACTGGATGCAGGCCCGGCCGGAGCCTGGAAGAAGGCTTTGCTGGAGGTCATCGAACAGTTCCATTTCGCCGAGAATTTCACCGTGTCCGAGGATTCCGAACCCGGCTGCTCCTGGTTCTTTTCGGGCACCCCCGGGGCTCCGGGTTGCCGGGTCGAGGACGGCGTGACGGTCATCCAGCACGGGGACGCGCTGTTTGGCCGCGCCTGGACCTCCGTGTGGGGTTCGCCCCAGGCGCGACAGGCCTGGCGCGAAAAGCATGCCCCGGGCGCGACGGCCCTGACCGACCCGGCCCAGCTCCAGCTTTGGCGGATCGAGGCGCTCGGGCCCTGGACGGACGCCGAAATCCGGGACGGCGCGAATCCGCTCGAGGTCGGGCTCCGCTCAGCGGTTGCCGACAACAAAGGCTGCTACCCTGGCCAAGAGGTGATCGAGAAGATCGTGGCCCTGGGATCGCCCGCCCGTCGTCTGGTGCGGATCGAAGGCCAAGGACAGCCGCCGACCGTGGGCCAACCGCTGCTCGGGTCCGAAAGCGACGCAACGGTCGTGGGCGAACTGACCAGCGTGGCGGCGCGCCCTGGAGCCGACTGGGTAGGCCTGGGAGTGGTGAGAAAAACCCACGCCCGCGACGGACAGGAGCTCCGGACTGCTTCCGCGAGCGGTCGGGTCACCCGGATTGCCCGCTATGAGTAAGGCCCTTGCCCGGGTCGCATCCCTGGCTCTGGTGCTGGGAGCCTTCCTGGCAGCGGCGCCCGGGCGGACCGCCTGGGCCGGCCCCTCACCCCTGATCACCCTGGGACCGGGCGACGCGCTCGCGCTTTCTCCCTTCTGGAACTGGAAAACGATCACCACGCCGCACTTCCGGCTCACGTTTCCCGCGGAGCTCGAAAAAACCGCGCGTCGCGCCGGAGATCACCTGGAAAGGGCCCACCAGCTTTTGGCCCCCCGCATGCGCTGGGAACCGCGCCTGCGGACCCAGGTCCTGGTGGTCGACAACACGGACTCGGCCAACGGCCTCACCACACCGATCCAGCGCTTCGGCATCATCCTCCAGGTGACCCCACCCGAGAACTGGTTCTCGACCGCGTGGCACGACGACTGGCTGCGCCTGCTGTGCATCCACGAGTACACGCACACGCTCAACATGGATCCGACCCGGGGCCCGGTCTACGAAGCGCTTCGGGTGCTGTTCGGCGACCTGTTCCTGCCCAACACCCTGTGGCCGGACTGGATGCTGGAAGGCACCGCCGTCTTCATGGAAACCCGCTTCACGGGCGCGGGTCGCGGCCGCAGCGCCTACTGGAACGCCATCCTCCGGGCCACCGTGCTGGAAAACCAGCTGGGAAGCGCCCAGGCCGTTCCCTTGGACCGAGCGGGCGGCCCCACGCCCTACTTTCCTGGAGGCGAGACCGCCTACCTCTACGGCTACGGCCTGATGACCGAGGCGTCGCGTCCGTCCCGCACGCTCGATGGCCTGGGCGGCGCCGACCTGCTGGGCGAGCTGTCGTCACGGTCGTCCGAGCGCGTGCCGTTCTTCGTGAACGGAAACCTGGAAAACACGAGTGGCCGTGACTGGTACCAGACCTGGCAGGACTGGACCGCGGGAGTCCAGTCCCGCGCCGGGCGCGAGCTGGAGCAGCTGCGCACGGCGCCCGTGACCCGCGCCCGGCCGCTCACGAAGCGCGGCCTCACGGTCGAAGGGCTGGCGGCTTCGCCCGACGGCCGCTGGCTGGCGTTCGGCCGCACGGGGCTCGACGAGGTCTCGGGCCTTTACCTTCTGGATCGTGCCACGGGCGAAACCCGCAAGCTGGCCGACAAGCTGCTGGGCGCGGCCGTGAGCTTCACGCCCGATTCGCGATTCGTGCTTCACAGCTCGATGCGCCGGCGCGGGTTTTCGGCGCGCTATGACGAGTTCAGCGACCTGGAGGCCATCGAAATTCCGTCGGGCCGCCGCCACTGGCTGAGCGAGGGCCTGCGCGCGCGCGACCCGAACGTGTCGCCCGACGGCAAGCATGTGGCTTTCACCCTGGCCGATCAGCAGACCGTGGGCCTGGCCTGGGCCGAGCTGCGCGTCACGGACCAGGGCCAGCCCGAGCTCGGCCCGGTCGAGCGCCTGTGGTCCCCCGGGGCGCTGGGCCGGGTCTCCACCCCGCGCTTCACGCGCGACGGAAGCACCCTCATCTTCACGCTGCAGGAAAACGGCAAGGCGCAGGAAGACCTGATGGAGCTTCACCCGGGCCAAGCCTCCCCGAGGACCCTGCTTTCGGATGGCTCCTTCAACCGCTTCCCCGCCCTCGCGCCGGATGGCTCGATCCACTTCGTCTCGAACCGGACCGGGGTGTTCAACCTGTGGCGCCTGGAAGAGCCCGGTCGCGCCACGCTCGAGACCAACACGCTCACCGCGCTCTGGTTCCCCGCTTTCACCCCCGAAGGTTCCGCGGTCGCGGCCAGCCTGGGCGCTTCGGGCTGGGAGGTGGCGCAGGTGCCGCTGTCACGGGCGCGCCTGTCTCCGGACCAGCTGACCCTGCCCCCCCCTGAGGTTCCAGCGGCGGCGGCCAGTGACCTGGAAGCTCCGGTGCTGACCTCCGGTGCGCCCACCGAGGACTACTCCCCTTGGCCCAGCCTGGCGCCTCGCCAGTGGGCGCCGCTCGTGCTCATGGACTCGAACGGGGACGTGTCCGCGGGAGCCGAGATCTTCGGCTTCGATGCGGTCGACCGCCACCGCTACCTGCTGCTCGGGGCGTACCAATTCCAGGTGCAAAAGCCCGAGGGCTTGGCCATCTACCAGAACCGCTCCCTGGGACCGACCCTGAGCCTGGCCGCCCAGAGCTTTTCCTCACGCTACCTGGGCCCTTCCGTCGAGTACGTGAAGGACGATGTGAGCGTGACCGGGGCCATCTTCCTTCCGTTCCGGTTCACCTTCTCCACGCTGACTCCCTCGCTGGAGCTGACCAGCGAGCGCACCACCCGTCACACGGGTCCGCTTTCGCCCTTCGCCACCGACCAGCTCGAGCTCCTGAACGACGCCACGGCGCGCGTGGTTTTCACCACGGGGCGATCGTCACGGCTTTCCGTGAGCCAGGAATCCGGCTCGCGCTCCGAGCTCGGCGCTCGCCTCCACTTCCTGGAACCCGAGAACGTCTGGAAGGGTTACGCCTCCCACACCCAGTACCTCCAGCTGGCGGATCACTGGGTGTTCCAGCCCAGGATCCAGGGGCTGGTGGCGTCACGGAAGGTGAGCGACACCTCATCCACCAACGCGGTGGTTTCGGGACGAAGCGGCGGCATCCTGGGATCCTTCAGCAGTGACGGCCTGGACGAGCTGCGGGTGCGCGGCTACCCGGGGCAAACCTACTATTCGAAGGCCGCCAGCCTGCTCTCGGGCGATCTGGTCTTTCCGCTGGCCCGGATCTTCCGGGGCTGGGGCACGAACCCCCTCTATACCGAAAACCTGACGGGCTTCTTGTTCGCCGAGAATGCCTGGTTTCCGGTCAGCGGAACCAACCTGCCTGCCGTGGGCGGCGGCGCCAAGCTGGAACTGCAGGTGTTTCACCGGGTTCCGATCGAATTTTCGGTCCAGTACCACCAGGGTTTCAATGTGGACCTGGGCGGAACGGGCGAACTCTTTTTCCTGGCCAACCTGGGTTCCTTGAACCTGCTCTGAGCGGGAGTGGGGGCCTCGGCAAATTTTGCACCTTGAGGCAGGCGATTGCGCCCCCCTCGGCTCCGGGCGAAACTGTCCTTAAACCCTGACCCTCTGGAGGAGAAACCGTGACCCGGAAACTTGTGACTTTCGCTTGCGCCTTGGCTGTCCTGGCTTCATCGTCCGCCGCCTTGGCCGGCAACCGTTCCCTGAACAAGCTGGGAGTGACCGTTGGCCTTCTCGGCGATCCGTATCCGACCGTGATCGGCTACAACGCCAACTGGAACGTCCTGCCCTTCATGCGCCTCGTCGCCGGTTACGGCTCCATCTCCGCCTCGACGAACGGTGGAGAGCTCAAGGCCACCACCATGGCCGGTGGCGTGCGCCTCATGAAGTCCGAGTGGAACTTTTCTCCCGTGGTCGGCCTGAGCTACGGCAAGGTGGATGTGACCACCACCGGTTCAGTCGGCACCACCACGGTAGGCGGCTTCTCGGGAAGCGCAACCCACAGCTACTGGACCGCAGGCTTCGACTGGCAGGCTTCCGGCGGGTTCAACTTCGGCTTTGGCGTGAACGGCTCATTGAAGAGCGGCATCGGGTCGGTGCCCTTCATCAATCTGGGCTGGTTCTTCTGAGGCGCACCCGCCCAGGCAACCTACTCGCGGGAAGGCCGGGAAGCGCCTTCCCTGAGGAGGGCGGCCCAGGCGCTGAGCCGCTCCTCAAAGCCGGTCTCGCCCGAGATCACCTCGTCGGCGAAGGTGCGCGAAGGTTCCACGAACTGGTCGTGCATGGGTTTCACCTGGCGCTCGAACTGGCGTTGCACGCCATCGGGTGAGCGGCCCCGTTCACGGGTATCGCGGGACATCCGCCTCTCGAAGCGGCAGGCCTCGGAGGCCGAGATGAAGATGCGGTGATCGGCCAGCTCGCGCAGGCCCGGATCGTTCAGGATGAGGGTGCCATCCAGCAGGATGACCGGGCGGGGATCGAAGCGGAACGTCTGGATGCTCCGCTTGTGGCTGGCAAAGTCGTAGATCGGGGCCTCGACCGCACTGCCCATGCCCAGGGTTTCGGCATGCTGCCGCATGAGCGAAAAATCCAGGGCCGAAGGATGATCGAAATTCACGTTCTCGCCGTCGCCCCGGAACACGGACGACTGGTCGATGTAGTAGCGATCCTGGCTGAGGACCGCGCAGTACGCGTCTCCCAGCAGTGCCTGGAGACGGGAGGCAAACGTGGTTTTCCCGGAAGCGCTGCCTCCGGCAATCGCCACGATCCGCGAAACTCGGGCCCAGCTTGCGTTACTGGATGACATCGTACAACCGATCGCCCGCGTCACCCAGACCCGGCAGCAGGAAACCCCGCTCATTGAGCCCGCGCTCCAGGCTCAGGGTGAAGACTTCGACATCCGGATGGAGCTTCTGGATCTTGTCGAGCCCGGTCTGGGACGACAAGAGGCTGATGCAACGGATGGGACCCACCTCGTATTCCTTGAGCCGCTCGATGGCGGCACAGAGCGTGTCTCCGGTCGCCAGGAGCGGATCCAGCAGCAGGACCTTCTTGCCTTTCACCTCGCGCGGCAGTCGCAGGTAGTACTCGACCGTGCTGTGGATGAAGCGGTCCCGGTAGATGCCGATGTGGCCGACCGAAGCGAACGGCAGGATCTGGAGCATGCCGTCGAGCATGCCATTCCCGGCGCGCATCACGGCCACCAGCACCAGCCCCTCGTCCACCTGGCGGGTTTCGGCGCGCTCCATCGGGGTTTCGACCGTCGCCGGGCGGGTCTTGAGGTCGCGCGTGGCTTCGTAGGCCAGCAACGCGCTCAGCTCCTCGACGATCTGCCGGAACGAATGCGAAGTGGTGGCCTTGTCCCGGAGCAGATGCAGCTTGTGCTGCGCGACCGGGTGCTCGATGAGTCTGAGGTTCGATGCCATGGTGCTGGATTCTCCTGCCGGATCAGAAAACGGTTCCGTCGCTCGCCAGCTTGAGGGGGGGACCGCCGTCCGTCCTCAGCTCCTGCGCCAGTTCCCGTCCAGACCACCACGTACCACCCTCCAGCACACGCGCCAGCGGAAACTGGGATTCGGTGACGCCCAGCCGGCTCCGGACCGAGGCCGCGATGCGGTCCAGCCAGGTCACGGTCAGGGCACGCCACTCGATGATGAGTTCGGAGGCGGGGGCATGCTCCCGGGCTGCATCCCCTGGGTCGGCCAGGGTGACCAGGCCGCTGTCGAGCAAAAGGCCCCCGTTCCGGTACTCGGCAAGTCCCGTCAGCCCTTCCAGGCCGCGTACCTGGAGCCCAAAGCGCTCGATCGGATCCAAAAGCGAGTAAGTCAGCCATTGCGACAACTTATGGAACGGCACCCAGGCTTCAGGCCGGGATACATCGCCCAGGGCCGGGTGCGCCCAGACATCGCCCAACGGAAACCCCTTCCAATCCAGGCGGCCCGGCCAGATCGAACCCAGACCCCGCAGGACCGCGTCCAGGATCCGTTCGGCCGGCAGGCCCTGCCCGCTGCGGACCGACTCGTCGGCCGCCAGAAAATCCAGAAGGCCTGAAGGCCGGGCCTCTGAACCGAAGCGCCCCGGATCCGCCCGGAGCGCGCGCCCCAGGTTCCTGAGCAGCGCCAGGCGGCCCTCGATGCCCGCCAGGGGATTTCCCGGGCCGACCTGGAAGCCCTTTTCCAGGGTTTCGAGCGAAAGACGCTCCAGCCCCGCGGCATCCACGCGCAGGGGCTCGGAGGGAAGCGAGCTGAACGCACCCGCCAGGAAAAGATCCAGGCTGGCCACGGCCAACCCCTCGGACCGGGCCACCACCGAGCCATTGCGGGGATCGCAGTAAGACCACTTGCCGCCGGAGCCCGCGTCCAACAGCACCGACACCACCACCAGGTCCAGCCGGGCCCGGGGGTCGGACAGCGTCTTGACCCGGTCCAGCCCGCCCACCTGGAAATGGCCCCAACGCGAATGGGGCGGAATCTTCAGGTCCGGGTAACGACGGCGGATGCCTTCCAGCACCCGCAAGGCCACCGACTCGAGCTTCTCGGGATGAACTCGAAAGTACCCCTGCCCCGCCTCGGCCCGTTCAGCCAGCCGCAGGCAGCGCGCGCGGATGGCGCGCGGAGACAGCAGCTCATCCAGGACCGCGTCATGCCCCCGGGTGCTCACTCCGTCAGCCCCCGGCCTTTGACCTTCTTGAGCTCCTGGTCCGTGGCCACGTGCCCGGGCGTAAAGTAGCCGGCAGCCTTCTTGGCCTCCATTTCGACGCGCGCGTCCTTGGGGATGAGCTCGTCGGGAATCGGCACCCGCTCCAGGACCTGGATGCCGCTCTGGACGATGGCGTTGTATTTCATGTCGCTCATCGAGATGAGGCGGTCGATCTTGGTAATGCCGAGCCAGTGCAGGACATCCGGCATGAGCTGCTGGAAGCGCATGTCCTGGACGCCGGCCACGCACTCGGTGCGATGGAAATAGGTGGCCGCGCTGTCGCCGCCCTCCTGGCGCTTGCGCGCGTTGTACACCAGGAACTTGGTGACCTCGCCCAGGGCGCGGCCTTCCTTGCGGTAATACACGATGGCCCCGGCTCCGCCTTTCTGGGCGGTCTTGATGGCCTCTTCGAT
>CANFHS010000050.1 GCA_947446835.1 Bacteriovoracaceae bacterium | reverse complement strand
GTCGAAGCCGTGAAGCAACGCGGCCCCCAGGCCCAGCTCGTGCTGGCTCCGGGTGAAGGATCCCGGTTGGCCGCTCTGGCGGGGCTGCTGGAAGGCCACCAGGCCACGGGCCACATCGTGTCCATCCACAAGTTGGCGCAGCAGGCCCAGGGCCACGTGCGCTTTGTCGAGGACCGGCGCGTGGTGGTCGACGGAGCCAGGGTGACCTCGGCCGGCGGCGCAGGCGCGATCGACGCGGCCCTGGCCACGGTGGCCGCCCGCGCGGGCACGCCCCGGGCCCAGGCCATCGCACGCGAACTGGACTGGAGCTGGAGTGCCGACCTGGGCGCTCCGCGGGGCACCGAGGCCCCCCGGGGCAGCGACTTCGCGCGGCTTCTGCTGAACGCGGGCTTCGACTGGGGCCGCCGCTACGCGGGAATCCTGCTCAGTCCGGGAATTTCGGAGCTGGGCCTGGGCGCCTGGATCGAGACCTTCCCGCGCAGCCTTTTGGCACGCGCCTACACGGTGGCCCCGGAACGCTCGCTGGTACGCACCGCCCACGGGCTGCAGCTCGTCCCTTCCGAAACCCTGCCCGACTCGTTTCCGCCCGACGTCATCGTGACGGCCCCAGGAGTCAACGTGCCCGCCCTGCTGGAAAGCTGGAGTCGCGATCTGGGAATCCCGACCCAGACGCTGCCCGAGGCCCCAGGCCGGACCCTGGACCAGGCGCTGCAAGCGCTGGCGGAGCAGGACGGCCCCGAAGTGGCCCGGATCTCGGCTCGCCTCATCGAGGCGCAGATCCCGGATCCACTCCGCGCAACTGGCGCACTGCACAAAAAAACAGCCTGGCTCCTTTTCCGGATCGTCCTGCTGGGAAGCCTGGGAATCCTGATTTTCAGGTCAGTCCTGCGGGGAATCGTTTCTCGCCGAAATGTTGGGCGCTTCACTCTTCCGGCCTAGGGCACCTTGGGGTAGATAAACCCCATGTCGAATCCCTCGAAAAACGCGAACAGTTTCGGAGCCCATAAAACTCTCTCGGTCGGCGGCAAGACCTATCACTACCAGTCGCTGAAGACCTTCGAGGGACACAAGATCGGCAACCTGGCCAAGCTTCCCTTCTCGCTCAAGATCCTGCTCGAGAACCTGCTGCGCCACGAAGACCACATCACGGTCAAGAAGGCCGACATCGAAGCACTGGCCAACTGGAACGCCAAGGCCGAGCCCGACACCGAAATCCAGTTCATGCCCGCCCGCGTGCTGATGCAGGACTTCACCGGCGTTCCTGCCGTGTGCGATCTGGCCGCCATGAGGGGCGCGGTCAAGAAGATGGGCGGCGATCCGAACCGCATCAATCCGCTGTCGCCCGCCGACCTGGTCATCGACCACTCGGTGATGGTCGACGCGTTCGGTTCGTCCGACGCTTTCCGCACCAACGCCGAGCTGGAATTCCAGCGCAACCGGGAGCGCTACGAGTTCCTGCGCTGGGGCCAGACCGCGTTCAAGGACTTCCGCGTGGTTCCGCCGGACACCGGCATCGTCCACCAGATCAACCTGGAATACCTGGCCACCGTCGCCATGACCCGGACCTATGACGCCGACACCTGGGTTTACCCCGACACCCTGGTCGGCACCGACTCGCACACCACGATGATCAACGGCCTGGGCGTGCTGGGCTGGGGCGTGGGCGGCATCGAAGCCGAAGCCGCGCTGCTGGGCCAGCCGTGTTCCATGCTCATTCCGCAGGTCGTGGGCTTCAAGCTCAAGGGCAAGCTGCCTTCGGGCACCACGGCCACCGACCTGGTGCTGACCGTCACCCAGATGCTGCGCAAAAAGGGCGTGGTCGGCAAGTTCGTCGAATTCTTCGGACCCGGCCTGGCCGCCCTGTCGCTGGCTGACCGCGCCACCATCGCCAACATGGCGCCCGAATACGGCGCCACCTGCGGCATCTTCCCGGTCGACGAGAAGACCACCGAATTCCTGACCCTCACCGGCCGCGGCCACCTGGTGCCGCTGGTCGAGGCCTACTACAAGGAACAGGGACTTTGGTTCTCGGCGCAGACCCCCGAGCCCGAGTACTCGGACACTCTCGAACTGGACCTGGGCACGGTCGAGCCCTCGCTGGCCGGCCCGGCCCGTCCGCAGGACCGCGTGGCGCTGAAGAACGTGCGCGCGGGTTTCCGCAAGTCCCTGCCGACGCTCATGCCCAAGGTGGCCGCCTCGATGGATGCCGCGGTCCTGGGCCAGTGGAATTCCGATCCCGGACTGAATGGCAACGCTTCGCCCGAACTGGCGAACGAACATCCGGATGCGGCTTTCGGTCCGTTCGGCAAGCGCGCGGCGGTCAAGGACCCGGTCGGCAATGCCTACGGCCTGACCCACGGTTCGGTCGTCATCGCGGCCATCACCTCGTGCACCAACACGTCCAACCCTTCGGTCCTGGTGGCCGCGGGCCTGCTGGCCCGGAACGCCGTGAAACACGGCCTCAAGGCCAAACCCTGGGTCAAGACCTCGCTGGCCCCCGGCTCCAAGGTCGTGACCGATTACCTGAACCAGGCCGGCCTGACGCCGAGCCTCGAAGCCCTGGGCTTCCATCTGGTGGGTTACGGCTGCACGACCTGCATCGGCAACTCGGGACCGCTGCCCGAGCATGTCCAGGCGGCCGTCACGGAGTCGGACCTGTGCGTGGCCTCGGTGCTTTCGGGCAACCGCAACTTCGAGGGCCGCGTGCATCCTTCGGTGCGGGCCAACTACCTGGCTTCGCCGCCGCTCGTGGTGGCGTACGCGCTGGCCGGGAACGTCAACATCGACCTGACCCACGACCCGATCGGCATGGACCCCTCGGGCAAGCCCATCTTCCTGCAGGACATCTGGCCCTCTTCCGAAGAAGTCCAGGCCGTGGTCGCCAAGAACGTCACGAGCTCGCAGTTCCAGACGAGCTACGCCGACGTGTTCAAGGGCGACGAGAACTGGCAGGGCATCCAGGTGCCGGCCGGCGAGCTGTACAAGTGGGACAGCACCTCGACCTACATCAAGGAACCGCCCTTCTTTGAAGGCATGACCGCCACTCCCGCGCCGCTCAACGACATCAAGAAGGCCCGCGTGCTGCTGATGCTGGGCGACTCGATCACCACCGACCACATCTCGCCCGCCGGGTCCTTCAAGAAGGACCACCCCGCTGGCAAGTACCTGGTGGCTCTGGGCGTGGAGCCCAAGGACTTCAACTCCTACGGCGCCCGCCGCGGCAACCACGAGGTCATGGTGCGCGGAACGTTTGCCAACGTGCGCATCAAGAACCTGCTGGTTCCGGGCGTCGAAGGCGGCGTCTCGATCCACCTGCCCACCGGCAAGCAGATGTCCGTGTACGACACCTCCATGCAGTACCAGGCCGACGGCGTCCCGCTCATCGTCCTGGCCGGCAAGGAATACGGCACGGGCTCGTCGCGTGACTGGGCGGCCAAGGGTCCCAAGCTCCTGGGCATCCGCGCCGTCATCGCCGAAAGCTTTGAACGCATCCACCGCTCCAACCTGGTCGGCATGGGCATCCTGCCGCTCCAGTTCAAGGACGGCCAGAGCGCGCAGAGCCTGGGCCTGACGGGTCACGAGAGCTTCGACATCGAAGGCCTGCAATCGGTGCGGCCGGGCCAGGACGTGACCGTGAAGGTCACTGCCCAGGACGGCTCCCAGCGCAGCCTGACGGTGCGCTCGCGGATCGACACCCTGAACGAGGTCGAGTACTTCAAGCACGGCGGCATCCTGCAGTACGTGCTGCGCCAGCAGCTGCGCTGAGGCCTCACCGGCCCCGGATCAGCCCTCTCCAGAAACGGTCCAGCGCCCGAGCCATTCCCGTCTTGCTGTCGGGCTCGGGCGAAGGCTTGGGTGCGGGCTTGCCCACGGGCGGAGCTTCGGCATCCAGGACGTGTTCGCGGATTGCGGCCACTTTCCGGATGACCTCATCGGCGACCGCGGGGCTGACCGCGCGCTCGAAGGTGACCTGGTCCTGCAGCCGCAGCGCTCCTTCACTGAGCTCGCGGTAGCGCGGTTCCAGGGCGCGCAGCCGGGCCACCTTCTGGTCCAGATGGTTTCCCAGGGCCGTCAGCAGCTGGCCCCGCAGCTTGAGGGATTCACCGCGTGCGTCGGTGTCCCCATTGGCCCAGCGGCTGCTCACGGCCGTGTACTGGTCCGCCAGCTGGAGGATCTCGACCTCCACCGTCGAAAACCGCACCTGGATGCCCTCGACCAGCGTCACCTCGACGTCCAGCCTGCGGGCCACGTCGGTGGGCAAAGTCGGAGTCCACTTCCCTTCGGTTTTCCAGGACACCGCCTCGAGGATGCGCGCACCGGTCGAAGCCTTCTGCGCCAGGAGGCGTTCGCGGGCCCCGGCCACGAGGCGGACACTCTGTTCCAGCAGGGTGGTCGAAAGGCGGCTGATGTGCTCGATTTCGCGCGCGGCACGAAAGGCCTCGGTGTGCTTGCCCTGGCTGGCCGCGCTCCGCAGCTCGCTGGCGTAGAACGCCAGGTTCAGCGAGAACGCCGGAAGCTCGCTGCCGTGCATGTACAGGTGGTAACCCGTGGCCTGCTCGGAGAGCAGCTTTCCGGCGGCCAATGCCTGCAGCTCGTAGTCGAACACGCACGGGCGTCCGTGCTCCTTGAGCCAGAAATGGTAGGCGTGATTGACCTCGTGCGCGCCAGCCGGATCCAGCGCCAATCGGCGCAGGGTCTCGACCGCCAGCGAGATCCGCTTCTCGGAGGTGGAATGAAACGCCCGGGCCCCGACCTGGTAAAGCTCCTCGGGACAGAACACCAGGGGCTCCCCGAACCGGGCCTTGACCCCGGTGGCCACCTGGTTGAGGCGTGCCGCGTGGGCAGCGTCAGGTCCGTGATGGGGCAGGACTTCCAGGGCCTCATGGCCGGCACGGGTGCGGATCTTCTGGAAGTTCACGCCCTCGCTCACGAAGAGCTCTTCCGCCGCCAGGAGGAGGCTCCGGGCCAGCCCGGTGGCCCGCTCCTGCTCTGCCTTGGACGCTTGCGCCTTGTGGCCCAGGATGGCGTCGAACTCATCGGCCAGCGCCGAAAATTCGCGGGCCACCTCGATGCGCTTTCCCAGTGAAATCAGGATGGAAGCCCGTTCCTCGCCCACCTGCTGGCGCAGCTTCTTCTCGGATGCCTTGATCCTGGCCGACAGCGCGCCCAGCGCGGCCTGGTCGATGGGAGGCTTGGAATGGGTGATCTGGCCGAACTCCTCCAGGTGGCTCCGGAGCTCCATCACCGTCAAGAAGGCCTGGTCCGGCAGGTGCCCACCGGCGCCCATGAACCGCTCCACTTCGGCATCCAGGCGCTGCAGGATGGATTCCTGACGGGCCCGCGCCAGCTCGTGGTGGGTCATCTGGTCAATGCACTGGATGTGGGGCTCCAGGGCCAGTGCCGAAGGAACCAGTGCAAGCAGAAGGGTGTAAAAAAGCATGGGGAGGCGTGGATACCCCGGAACCCACCGGCAAGCCAGCCCCCTCTGGACAGGCCCGTCAGGCTTGCCTAGACTGGTAACCATGGACAAAGTCACCAAGCTGGACCTGATCCAGCGCTCCCTCGGTCTCCGGCACAAGCTCAAGGTTCACGAGAGCATGAAACAGCCCGAAACCCATGAGGACATCGCGGTGATGCTGCTCACCAAGTGGGAGTACGAGGACGAGCTCCGGGCCATCGAAGAGATGCTGGCCGAATCCAGGGCCCAGAACGCGCACGCCAAGCGCCAGCAGATCCTCAAGGAAGGCGTGAAGCTGAAGCGCCACCGTGCCCATGAGGACGACGAGAGCGACTCCAAGTCCGCGCGCAAGAAGACCGAAAAGCGCGGCTGAGCGTCAGCAGTCGGCCGCCAGGACCTTGGCGCGCGGCTGGCGCAAGGCCTTCAGGACCAGGTCCTTGGGGACCTTGGCCTTGGGCACCGGCCGCGGGAACCACTGCCGGACATCGGCGTCCAGCCCCAGACCGTGCATGTAATTGTAGAGCGCGGCCTTGAGGCCCTTGCCCAAGGTGTCGTGGTCCGTGCCTGTCGGGTCCTCGAAAGCCAGGTCGTTGCGGGCAAAAGAAACCGCGGGCTCCGGCAGGATCCGGATGCCGAAGCGGTCGGGGTCGCGACCGATCGGGCTGTGCGCCGTGGCCGAGAACCGGTGCCAGTACGCCGACTGGATGCAGCCCTGCTCGAAGAGCTGGCGGACACGCTCCAGGGCATCCACGGTCTCCTGCTCGGTCTGTGTCGGAAAGCCATACATGAGGTAGGCATGGACCAGCACGCCGGCATCCGTGAAGGCGCGGGTCACGCGCGCCACCTGGTCGACCGAGACGCCTTTCTGCATCAGCCCGAGCAGCCGGTCGCTGGCCACCTCGAGTCCGCCAGAAACCGCGACACAGCCCGATTGCGCCAGCAGCTGGCAGAGTTCGGGAGTGAAAGTCTTGTCGAACCGCACGTTGCCCCACCAGCTGATGGAAACGCCGCGCGCGATGAGCCTTTCGGCCATGGCCTTGAGCACGGCCGGCGGGGCCGCCTCGTCCACGAAGTGGAATCCCGTGGAGCCCGTCTCGGCCACCATCTTCTCGATGCGGTCCACGACCTCGTCGCCCCGCATGGGATCGTAGCGTCCGATGTAGTCCAGCGTGACGTCGCAGAAGTTGCACTTCTTCCAGTAGCAGCCGTGGGCCAGGGTCAGCTTGTTCCAGCGCCCGTCCGACCAGATGCGGTGCATGGGATTCAGCATCTCGACCACCGAAAGATAACTGCCCAGCGGAAGCCCGTCGTAGGTCGGCGTGCCGGTGTCGCGGTGGGGAATGTCGTGCTCGGTGGCGCTGGAGCGCAACACCACGCGGCCCTCCTCGCGCACGAAGGTGCGTAGCAGCCCTTCCGGACCCCGCTTGCCTTCGACGTGCTCCAGCACGTTCAGGATGGGGCGTTCCCCGTCATCCAGCGTGATGTAGTCGACGTAATCGAACACGCGCGGGTCCTTGAGCGAGCGCAGCTCGGTGTTCACGTAGCCGCCGCCCATCAGGATGCGCGTCGCCGGGCGCTCGCACCGGAAGACCCGGGCGATACGGAAGGCTCCGTACACGTTGCCCGGAAACGGCACCGTCAGGCCCAGCACATCCGGCTGATGCCTGCGGCACAGGTCGAGGGCGATTTCGTCGAGCAGGCGGTCCACCAGGGTCGTGCGGGGCGACTCGACCGCGTCGCGGACCAGATCGAAGGTGGCCTGGCTTGCGGCCAGCTTCTCGCCGTAGCGGGACAGCTCGAAGCGCGGATCCACGCCTTCGCGGACCGCATCGGCCAGGTCATCCAGGAAAAGCGAGGCCAGGTACTTGGCGCGGTCCTGCACGCCCAGCGCGCCGAACGCCCACTCCAGCCCCTCACCGCCCGCCGCCTCGGCCATGGCCTCGAGCGCCGCGAAGCGCGGGCCTTCGGGCAGGAACTCGCGGCTGGCGATCCGCATGGCCAGCGTGGGGTCACGCCCCTGCAGGAACCGCAGCGCCGGAGCCACGCAGGCCCGGATGCGGTCAAAATGGGAAAGGAACGCCTGCACCGGCGGCGTGGCGTTGCGCGCTTTCTTGGGTGCTGCCTCCAGCTCCGCGCGGACCAGGTCCAGTCCCTGCGGCGAGAACAGCTTGAGCACCAGCTCGATGGCGGGGTCGGCCTGGACCACTTCGCGCCCCCGCGAACGCAGGAACCCCGTCAGGTACGCCGTGGCCGGGTACGGCGTATTGAGCTGGGTCATGGGCGGGGTCAGGAGCAAAATCCGCATCGACGCCGCTTCTACCCTATTCGGACCAATTTTGTCCAATATGACAATACACCTGAAGGTTCGTTCCGAAGCTGAGCTAAACCGCTAATATTCAATGGAAATTTAAATCAATCCCGCTTATACCCGGCCGATGCTGCGCTGGCTTCATCCCCGACTCCGGATCCGACGCCTCTCCGAGCTCCATTCGGAGCGCCAGTTCCTGGCCGGTCGCCAGTCCCGCGCCAAGGAAGCGCTGCGGGTGCTCCGCATCGCGCTGGAGTTCATCCGCGGCTTCCGGACGCTCCACTTCGTGGGCCCTTCGATCACCGTCTTCGGCTCCGCGCGGTTCCACGAAGACCACCCCTACTCCACCCTGGCCCGCCAGGTGGGCCGCACGCTGGCCCGCGAAGGGTACACCGTCATCACGGGCGGTGGCCCGGGACTGATGGAAGCTGCCAACCGCGGCGCCCACGAGGCCGGCGGCCGCACCGTGGGCTGCAACATCCAGCTTCCCCACGAACAGCGCCCCAATCGCTACCTCGATACGGTGGTCGAATTTTACTACTTCTTCGTGCGCAAGGTGATGCTGGTCAAATACTCGTACGCCTTTGTGTTCCTGCCCGGAGGCCTGGGCACCCTCGACGAAATGACCGAAGCGCTGACGCTGATCCAGTCGGGAAAGCTGTATGACTTTCCGGTGGTCCTGATGGGCAAGAGCTACTGGCAAGGCTTCCTGGACTGGGCGCAAAACACGCTCGTCGCCCAAGGCACGGTGAGCGCCAGCGACCTGGCCTTCATCACCGTGACCGACGACTGCGAAGAGATGGCCAGCATCGTCCGCAGGAACGCGGTCACGCTGAAGCTGCCCATCACGCCGGTGCCAGAAACCCGGGCCCCCTGACTGTCGCGCTGCCGGGAAGGCCTCAGACTCCCAGCACGCGCCAGATGACCAGCGCCAGGCCCGCCCGGTACACGGCAAAGCTCAGGTAGCCGAATCGGCGCAGCAGCCGGATCAGGCCGCCGATGGCGAGGCACCCGAACAGGAACGAGCTCAGGCCCGCCACGAGGAGTGGCAGCGCGCCGACCGGGCCGTTCCACAGCTCATGCCACTTGCGAAGTTCGAACACGATGGCCGCCAGGGTCACCGGGCCCGACAGCAGGAACGAAAACCGCGCGGCCGCTTCGCGATCCAGGTTCACCAGGCGACCCGCCGTCATCGTCGAGCCCGAGCGGGACACCCCCGGCACCAGGGCCAGGCACTGGCAGCAGCCGATCCAGAGCGCATCGCGCAGCTCCAGGTGGTTCACCGTGCGCGCGCGCGGGCGCCAGGCGTCCACGGCGTACAGCACGAGTCCGAAAACCGGCAGGGTCACGAAGAGCACGCTGTTGCCGCGGAACACGCTCTCCACCTTGTGGTGCAGGACCGCACCCACGGCCAAGGCCGGCAGGGTGGCCAACGCCAGGTTGCCCAGGCTGGCACCTTTGAACTGAAATAGTCCGCCATCGCTCCAGGCATCGCGCCCCACTTTGGCCCATTCCCGCCAGAAGTAGGCCAGCGTGGCCAGCAGGGTTCCCAGATGCAGGAACACGTCGAAGGCCAAACCCGGGTCTTCCTGCCGCAGGAACTGCGGAAGCAGGATCAGATGGGCCGAGCTCGAAATCGGCAGGTACTCCGTGATGCCCTGAACAGCGCCGTAGAGAAACGCGTGAAAGAGATCCATAGGTTACGGAATGGTAATCCCGAACCGGCCAGATTCCCACTCCCTCTTTCCCAAATCCTGTGCGAAGGTGAGCGCTTCCAGCCTAATCACGAAAGGAATTCCCCGATCATGAAAAAGCTTTGCCTGACTGCAATCGCGACCCTGAGCCTGGTGGCCTTCGGTGCCTGCACCAAGAAGCAACCGGCCGAACAGCAAACCGCGACCAATACCGCGGCAACCACCGCCCAGACCGGCGCGGCTCCTGAAGCCACCGAGCTGAAGATCGAAGACCTCAAGCCGGGCAACGGCCTCGAGGCCACCAACGGCAAGACCGTTTCGGTGCACTACACGGGCACGCTGACCGACGGCAAGAAGTTCGACTCGTCGGTGGACCGCGGCCAGCCGTTCAAGTTCCAGCTGGGCGCCGGCCAGGTCATCCAGGGCTGGGAAAAAGGCATTGCCGGCATGAAAGTCGGCGGCAAGCGCAAGCTCACCATCCCCTCGCAACTCGGCTACGGCGAGCGCGGCGCGGGCAACGTGATCCCGCCCAACGCCACGCTCGTCTTCGAAGTCGAGCTGCTCGGCGTCGAGTGACCTGTTCCTGAACCCATCGAAGGAAACGAAAATGGAAAACACGAATCAAGAATCCGAAGCCCAGGGCGGTGAAGTCCTGGTGGTGGCCTCCAAGCTGAAGAACTACATCCGCGCCAAGTCGGGCATGAACACCTCGGGTGCCGTCATGTCCGCCCTGTCGGAAAAAGTCCGCCAGCTCTGCGACCAGGCCATCGACAACGCCAAGCGCGAAGGCCGCAAGACGGTCATGGATCGCGACTTCGGCTGAACTCCGGCATGACTGAAAACCCGGCTCCCCAGAAGGCCGCCCTGGCGGCGCTTTACCAGAACCTGGGTGGGGAGCCGGGTCTCCGGAAGATCCTCTCCGACTTCTACCAGCGCATGGGCCAGGACGTGATGCTGGGTTTCTTCTTCCAGGGCAAGGACCTGGAATCGATCGCGCGGAACCAGGGCAACTTCCTGATGCGCGCCATGGGGGCCGCGCCCTCCTACAGCGGCCAGCCGCCCGCCCAGGCGCACCGCAGCATGGCTCCTATCCTGCCGGGCCATTTCGACCGCCGCCTGCGGATCCTCGAGGATACGCTGCGCGCCCACGGCGTGGCCGAGGCGGATATCCGAACCTGGGTCGGCTTCGAGGAAGCCTTCCGCAGCGCCGTCCAGCGCTGAGCCGGAATACCCCAGGCGCCTTACACGTACGAGCCGCGCTTGATCTTCTCGATGATGATCTTCTCGGGCATGGTCGGATCCAGCGGATTGACCGTGAAGTAGGCCTGCTGCTCGCAACGGATCTTCTGCTTGAGCAGCCACGAGAGGATCTCGGTCAGCCCCTTGTTCTTCTTGTCCTGGAAGAACGGGTCGTTCCTGAGCGCGTCCTGGGCCTTCTTGAGGGCCCGACCCTCGGCGGCGTCGTTCTCCCTGACCGGGTAGGCCAGCAGGTCGTACTTCTTGATGTCCTCGGGCAGCACGCCCAGGAAGCGGACTTCAGGCGCCGAATAATCGGAGTTCCGGATCAGCGACGCGGCCGAACCCGCCTTCAGCGTGCGGAAGATGTTCTGCATGGTGTACGCGTCCAGGTCGCCGAAGAAGTACAGCGGCACTTCCAGCTGGTCCTGGATGAGCTTGCACCAGCCCCGCACGGCGTTCGAAGGGACGCCCTGGGCGCCCAGCAGGATGCAGTTGTGGCGCTTGGTGAAGCCGTTGGCCACCAGCGTGTTCGCCGTGCCCTCGGACTCCACGATCAGGCAGAAGTCGATCTTCTTGCGGGCCGTGAGCTTGAGCGACTGCGGCCGGTTCTTGGGCTGGAACGGGCTGGTGCCCAGCTTGGAGAGGTCGATGACCGCGGTCTCGCCGTCGGTCATGGTCTCGGTGACCACCAGCTGCTGCGAGTAGGTCTGGCCGCCGCGGTCGTTGGCGTAGCAGTTGACCTCCTCGCGGTAGCACTCCAGCAGTTCGCAGATGAAGTCGATGGTCGAGTCCGACTCATCCTGGTCGGCAAAGTCCAGCGGCTTGAACTTGGAGTTCCCCTTCACGTAACCCTTGGCGATGTAATACAGCTCGCGCTTGGTGTTCACCGCTCCCGTGTCGATGTTCCGGAGCAGGACTTCCAGCATGAAGATGGCACGGCTCATCTTCTTGACCGAGCTGACGTTCAGTTCGGTGGCCACCTTCTTCTCACCGGGAGTCAGGTAGCCCACCTTGTGATTGTAGACGGCGTTGTCGAGCGAGCACTTGGTGGCGTACAGGACAGGACGCTTGGCGCGCTCCAGGTCCATGAGGAGCCGGTTGCACAGCTCCTTGGACATCTTCGGAATGGCTTGATCGATCGCTGCTGAGGCTTTGGCCATGGATTCTCCGGGTTTCAGACGCTCGTGGCGGATTCTTTTTCGAGATGGGCTTCAAGGCGGGCGTTGGCTTCCTTGAGCTCGCTCTCGGCCATCTTGGCGTCACGCCCCAGGATCTTGAGCAGGCCGTCTTCGGCCTTCTTCTTGCGGGCTTCGGGCGCGCCGGTGATGCGGCACAGGCCGTCGACCAGGATGGGGCCGAACTGCTCGATGTGGCGGATCTTCTCTTCCAGCTCGTTGGCCTTGGCTTCCTGCCGGATGTGCTTGGACAGCTTCTGGCCGGCCTGGATCAGGGCGCGGCGGATTTCCTCGACCAGCTCGTCGGAGGCGTCGACCGTCTCCTTGGAGGCGTTCTTGAACTTGATGAACGGCGACACCACCGACACGGCGATGATGTACGGCCCTTGCGGCAGCGACTCCTTGGGCTGCTGCAGTCCGTAGGCGCGCCAGTTGACCGAGGTCAGCGCCTGCACGATGGCGCAGGCCGACTTGTCGAACTGCAGCGGCACACGGTTGGCGAAGCGGAGCACCTGCACCGGGCTGTCGGGCTCGATGGAGCGGTCCTCGAGACGGGCCACGGCCACTTCGACCTCGACCGGCTTGAAGTCGCAGATGGTGGGCTTGCGGGTCACCACCGAGAAGAAGTCCACCGCGCCGATGCGCTTGATGGACTTGGAAAGGGCCTCTTCGCCGATGGAAAGCACCGACTTGGTGGAAGGCGCCATGAGCTGCACGTTCTGGATGACCGTGAAGAGCTCCTTGAACTCGGCCTCGTTGGTGGCATCGACCGACTTATCGAGCACGCCCTTCCTGATTCCCGCCGTCACCAGGTCCTTCAGGGTCCCCTCGTTCACGCGCGAGAAGCCCCTCTTCAGCCATTCGCCCACCTTCACGCGCCCGAACAGGTGCGAGTGCGCGATGAACTCGCCCAGCTTCATGGTGTGAGGGTGC
>CANFHS010000049.1 GCA_947446835.1 Bacteriovoracaceae bacterium | reverse complement strand
TCCACAGGCACCGGCACCGGGACCGGCACGGGTGTAGCGCGTGCCACAGGCACGGGGACCGGGACCGGCACGGGTGTAGCGCGTTCCACAGGCACGGGGACTGGCACCGGGACCGGCACGGGTGTAGCGCGTTCCACAGGCACCGGCACCGGGACTGGGACTGGGACTGGGAATGGGCTACCGCCGCGCGAGCCGCCGCGAGAAATCAGCGAGCCCTTGCCGGACTCGCAGTCGGGTGAGTCGCGCCCCATTTTCAGGCCCCTGAATCCTGCGGACACCCGCCCCGGATCTCCCGGAGGGTACCGCGGAATTGGTCCCTGACGCCCCTTTCGGGTCGTGGTAGGCCTTTTTCAATGGCCCCGTTCGAGTCGATCTATCAGCTCCAGCTCCCCTGGATTCAGTCCCTTCAACATGGATTCGGGCCCGGCGCGCTGCCGGTCTTCAAGGCGCTGAGCGCTTTCGGCGAAGACCTGGCGTATCTCCTCGTCCTGTCGGCGCTCTGGGCGGCAGGAGGCAGCCGGGCGGCCTCGCGGACCGCGATTCTTCTTTTTGTCTCGTTCTATCTCAATTCGGTGCTCAAGGATGGGCTGGGGCATCCGCGGCCCTTCCAGCTGGCTCCGGAGCTGGGTCTGGGCACGGCACAGGGCCATGGGCTTCCCAGCGGCCACGCCCAGTCCTCGCTGCTGTTCTGGCTGATGATGGCGCGTTTTTATCCGCGCAACTGGGTCCGCGCGCTGGGAACGTTGCTGGTGGCCGGCGTGGCGTTGTCGCGGGTGTATCTGGGTGTGCATTTCCCGACGGACATCCTGGGCGGCTGGCTCCTGGCGGGAGCGCTGGTCTGGACCTTCTGGCGTGTGGCCCCGGCCATCGAGTCCAACGTGGGGCGCCTGGAGCCGAAGTTCTGGATCCGGATCGCGGCCCTCTTTTCCGGCCTGGCCCTGCTGCTCCACCCGACCGGGGTGGGCGCGGCCTCGATCGGCGCGTTCTTTGGCCTGGTCAGCGGCCTGGCCCTCGAATCGGTCCGTCCGGCGGTGGGCTCGGTCAGCGCTGCGGCCGGTGGTTCACGGACCAGGGTTTCGCAAAAGGTGCTGGCGGTGCTCGTGGCCTGGGCGGGCGCGGCCCTGGTTTACTTCGGCCTGAAGTCCCTCTTCCCCGGCGAAGGGGAGCCCGGTTACCTGCTGTTCCGTTCGCTCCGCTATGCGCTGCTTTGCCTCTGGGTTTCGGCCGGGGTGCCGAGTGCGCTGCGCGCGCTGCCTCAGCTTTCCAGCTCCGACCAGCGCACAAAGAGACGCTCCAGCTCGGCCTGAGCTTTTTCCAGCTCGCCCGTCACCTCGGTCAGCTTCGAGAAATTGCTGCTGATCTTGGGATCGTTGCTCTGGGCGGTGAGCTGCGCCACGAGCTCCTCCTGGGCCAGGACGCGCGCCTCGATGCCGTCCAGCTCGCGCTGCTCCTTGTAGCCCAGCTTGCGCTTCCTGCTGTTGGACGGGGTGGACGAGGATCCCGCTGCCGGACTGGCAGCGGCCTGGGTCTTGGCGCGGGCCCCGCGCGCGGTCTGCCATTGGCCCAGATCGGCGTACTCGATCAGGCTCGTGGAGCCCGAGGGGCCTGCGGGATCGAAGGCCAGAAGCTGCGTCGACACCTGGTCCAGGAAGTAGCGGTCGTGGCTGACCAGGATGACCAGGCCCGGGAAGTCCGTCAGGCAGTCCTCCAGCAGGTCCAGGGTGGCCACATCCAGGTCGTTGGTGGGTTCGTCCAGGACCAGGCAGTTGGCCGGCTGGAGCATCAGCAGCGCCAGGAGCACCCGGCTCTGTTCGCCACCTGAAAGTTTTCCGACGGCCATGTCGCCCTGCTCGGGACGGAACAGGAATCGGTCCATCCAGCTGCGCACGTGCAGGCGTGAGCCGCGGTAGTCCACGAACTCGCCCTTGGGGCACAGCGTGCGGAGCAACGAGACCTCGGGGTCCAGGCGGTCGCGATTCTGCTCGAAGTAGGCCACCTGCAGGCTGTCGGCGCGGAACACGCTGCCCTGGTCGGGGGTCTCTTGTCCCAGCAGCACGCGGATCAAGGTGGACTTGCCGCAGCCGTTGGCCCCGAGCAGGCCCAGGCGGGTGCCGGGCCTGAGGATTCCGCTCCAGTCCGAGAAGAGCGTGCGGCCCCCCAGCGTCTTCGAGATGCCCTTGGCTTCGATCAGCTTCTTGGGGCTGCGTCCGGCGTCCAGGAATTCGAGCCGCGCGCTCCGCTCGCGGTTCAGCTCGTTGAGTTCGGCCACTTCATCGGCCAAGGTCTCGGCGCGCTGGATCCGGGCCTGCTGCTTGGTGGTGCGGGCTTTGGCGCCCCGGCGCAGCCACTCGGTTTCGCGGCGCAGGCGGTTTCCGAGCGAAGCCCCGCGCGACTGCTGGTTTTCGACCTGCTCCTGCTTGCGTTCCAGGTAGTCCGCGTAGCTGCCGTCCACGATCAGCATCCCGCCGGGATTCCTGCGGTCCAGCTCGAAGATCTTGCGCGACACCTTCTGCAGGAAGGCGCGGTCGTGGGTGATGGTCATCGTGGCGAACTGGCTCTGCGCCAGGAACTCCTCCAGCCACAAAATGGATTCCACATCGAGGTGGTTGGTGGGCTCGTCCAGCAGCAGCAGGTCGGGCGCCTTGGCCAGCTCGCGGGCCAGGGCCACGCGTTTTTTCCAGCCGCCCGACAGGGTGCCGACCCGGGTTTCGGAACCCGAGGGAAGGCGGTCCAGTTCGAGTCGCGAGATGATTTCGTGTGCGGCGCCCACGGCTTGCCAGTCGTCCGCAGGACCGACGACTCCTTCCATCACCGTGTCCAGCACGGTCTTGGCCGGGTCGACGCTGGGGACCTGGGCCAGGTAGCCTACCCGTACTCCGCGCTGGAACGACAAGGTTCCCGAGTCCTCGTCCTCCTCCTTGGCCAGGATCTTGAGCAAGGTGGACTTGCCTGCGCCATTGGGTCCGATCAGGCCGATCCGGTCGCCTTGGGCGATCGAAAAGGTCAAACCATCGAAAAGGGGTCGTGCCGCAAAGGCTTTGCGGAGCTGGTGGGCCGAAATCAGGAGTGACACTGTTTTGGGGGCTTACCATAAACGGGGAGTCTGGTTTAGGGTGTTCGCCATGGGGCGCTTGCTTTGGCTTCGGGGCTTGGGGGTGGGTCTGGGGTGGCTGGGGGCTTTTTCGGCCTCTGCATCCGAAAAAGCCTGGACCAAGCCGATGCTGGGCCAAGGCCGCACCGAGGGGCCCGGAGGCGCGGTGCTTTACCGCTACTGCGATCCATCGGCCAAGCTCAAGAAGTCCAGCCTGCGCGCCGTCAGCTACAACATCTACCTGGGTGGACGCTGGCGCCTTGAGAAGGACCAGCTCGAATACCTGCCGTCGCTCGGCAAGGTGATGGACAACATCGCGGCCCAGGGCGAGTTCGATTTCCTGGGCCTGCAGGAAGTCGATGTCGGTGGCCGACGCGTGTCGGGCGTGGACCCGGCCGACGTCATCGCCCATCGCTTCGGGCTTTGTGGCGTGTTCGGCCTGGGGCACGACTTCAGGAAGCTCGGGGGCGACACGGGTCGCTTCGGAAACGCCATTCTGGGTCGTGTGCCGTTCGAGGACTACCAGGTGGTGCATTACGATGCGGCCAACCGCAACTGGCTCGAAAAGCAGGTCTTCGAGAAGCGGGCCGCGTCGGAAATCCGCGTGGTGGTTCCGACCGCGGCGGGGGGCCTGAAGAGCCTCCATGTGCTGAGCACGCACCTCAGCGCCGGGTGGAAGGGGCGGCTCGAGACCGAGGATCGGCTCAGGCAGATCGTGCAGCTGCGCGAGTTGCTCAGGCGTTTCGGGAAGGATCCCGTGCTGCTGATGGGCGACTTCAACTCGCAGCCCGGTTCCGAGGAAATGGGCGCCCTGCTGCGCTTCACCGCGGCCGACAAGGCGGCCGGTTACCGCGAGCTCAGGTCCGCCAACGAGCTGACGGGCCAGGCCTGGGTCGGCACCTTTGCCGGCCACGACGACCCTGCACGGCCGCCCAGCTCGCAGCTGGATCACTTCCTGATCTCGGGGCTGGGGCGCGCCCGGGGCTTCCGGGCCTGGCGTCCCGAAAAGGCGCACGAGCAGGGTTCAGACCACCTGCCCATCATTTTGAATATCGAGTTTTGATACTGGCCTTCCGATAGGCCCTCCAATGCAGGGTCCATCGACACAGTGGCTTCGTGCTTTCCATGAGGAATTCCGGCTCATCGGCCGGAGCGTCCTGGGACGCCAGGTGCTGGAGCGGTTCCTGCCGCTGCTGCAGTCGGGGCGGCTGGACATCGTGGAGTTCGCGGCCACCGGGCCCGCTCCCGAGCTGCTCCAAGGTTCGCGGTCCGCGGGCCCCGGGCGCCCTGCCGGGGGATTCTCGGTGGTCCGGGGACGGCCGACGCTCTGGATCCAGAGCGGGCCCGCGCTCGAAATCCGCGCGGCGCTGCTGTTTCACGAGATGATCCATGCCGTGGACGACGAGTTCGTGGCCAGCTTCGAGGAAAGCGCGCGCCGCTGGAAGCAGTTCCGGGCGCGGGCCGAGGCCGACCTGCGCCAGACGGCGCGACTGCGGGGAATCCGCGAGGAAGAGGTGACCGGCGAGGACCTCACCCCTTCGGCGCGCCTGGCGCTGGTCCGGCTGAGACGATTGGCCGAGTCCTACGATGCGCTTCGCATCTACCGCGCCGAGCGCCGCGCCTACAACGGTCTGTACCGCTGGGTGCAGGAAGTCTGCGACGTGGTTCCGGGGTATCGGGCGCGGCTCGTGAAAGCGCGGGACGAAGGCTATGTGCTGGACCGTGCCGTGAGCGACGAGGAGATTCGCCGCGGTTATGGGCTGGATCCGGCGCTGATCGACTCGTCAGCGGCCTGAGCCGCGGCAAGGGCGCACCTGCAGCTGCAGGTCCACGCCGCTGGCCAGGTCGGCGCTGTCGATGCCGCCCAGGGCGGACTCACGCTGGGCGTTCGAGACCACGATGAGGCTGGTGTTCACCCGGAGCGTCGTGGAGGCACCGCAGGAGCTCCAGCGGGGGTCCACGTCCTCCTTCCTCAGCTGATTGTGGAAGTTGAAGGTCGTGTCGACGGGCCCCGGCTGGCCGCCCACGCGCCGGTCGATCCGCACGGGGGTGAATCGGGCCAAGTTGAAGAGGATTGCAAACTGCGCATATCCTCTGGCGGGCAGGCTCACAAACCCCCGGGTGTCGACTGCCGAAACCGCCACCTGGTACCCGGGCGCCACGCGCACCGGCAGGTCGAGGATGCAGCTGCGGCGGTCCTGCGTGTCGTGGAAGCCGCCGGCTTCCGCCACCAGCGAATCAAAGAGCAGGCTGATGGCCGAGCCGTCCGGGCTCAGCGTGGCGCGGGCCGTGGACGGATTGCAGCCGTTGCCGGAGAGGGCGCTGGGGGCTCCCAGCGTCACCGGCGAAGCCGCCGAAGCGGGGACCGGGAGAACCTGGAGCAGCGGAAGAAAAAGGCCCAAAAGCGATGTCCGAAGGCTCATGGCCGGCATTCATAGCAGAAGCGCTGGCTGCTGGGAGCGTGAATCAGAACGAACCGCTCACCGAACACGTCGCCATGGGCTGGTTCGCCGCGAAGCAGCTGACGCTTCCTCCGCAGTTGCAGCCGCATTGGCTCCGGTTGGTGGGGCAACCGCTGCGCACGCCGGTGGCGCCACTGGGGCAGGTGCAGGCGCCGCCCTGGACGCAGGTTGCGGCGCCCGTGATCGCATCCGTGCAGCCGATCGACGCGCAGGAAGGCGGGGAAGGCACCGCGTGGCATTCGACCGTGCCGCCGCAGTTGCAGCCGCATTGCGAGGGGTTGGCGGCACAGCTGGTCTGGACGCCAAGGGTCCCGTTGGAGCAATTGCAGCTGCCCCCTTGGGTGCAATAAACCGTGGTGAAGCCCATCGAATTGTCCACGCACGTGGCCCAGTTGTTTCCGGTGTCGCCGCCGCCGACCAGGCCTTGACCGGTTCCCGTGCCTGTCCCAGTGCCCGTGCCGGTTCCTGTACCGGTTCCCGTCCCGATGCCGACGCCTAGACCTGTTCCGGTGCCAAAGCCAACGCCCGTGCCGGTTCCCGTCCCGTTGCCGGCGCCTGTACCGGTCCCCGTCCCCGTGCCAGTCCCTGTCCCGGTCTTCGTTCCCGTACCGGTGCCCGTTCCTGTTCCCGTGTCGGTCGCAGTGTCCGTGGCCTGGGCGCAGATGTTGTGAACCAGCACGCCTTGGCTGAAGTAGTTATGGTTCCGGGCCACCGAGAAATTGAACACCGCGGCGCTGGCGGAAATCTTGCGGATCGCGACGACTTCCACGGCGGAATCGTCAAGACCGAGGAGGCTGTCCCCGGCGAGCAGTGCCCGTGCCGGGCGGTAGCGGGCCTCCTGCAGCAGGTAGATGGGATGCTCGGCGGTGACCTGCACGGTTTTGCCGGAGCTGAGCCGGAGCTCGTAGAATTCTTCGGTGGACGATTCCTGGGTGGCCAGGACCGGAGCCAGTTCGCGTTGGCCTGAATCGTTGACCGACCAGACCCTCATTCCTGCGCGCACCTGTTCGATCGGAAGCGGTCCTTGTTCAGTGGCCACCGGGGTTCCGGCCAGGAAGCACACGCCGGTTCCCGTGCCGGTCCCGATCCCGGTGGCGACTCCCGTACCGGTTCCGGTTCCGGTGCCTGTGCCGGTCCGGCTGCTCAGGCCCGCGTAAAGCACGAAGCTGCGGGTGTCGACCAGGGTGGAGGCGATGGAATTCGCGCCGGGTTCCTGGACCACCGGAAGCCCCAACCGTGTGGCCAGGTTGCGATCCGTCTTGTACTGGACCGTGAACTTCCAGGTGGGATCGTTGCATTTTCCGGCCAACGCGTCGGCTTCCAGGCAATCCGGGCGGACCGAGATGACCGGCTGGAACGGGCAGGTGGCGGAAGGAAAAGTGGAGCAATAGGCGCCGTCGGTTCCGATGCCGGCCTTGGCACTCAGGGTGGCGGACTGGAAGATCACTTCCTGGGAGGTGCTTCCGCTGCCCCCGTACAGCGAGACCAGCTGCTGCACGGGGTAGCCGTCGCCTGACGGCATCTTCCTGAAGTATTCTGAAATCTGGCTGGCATTGTCCTTCGTGCCGGGGATGAAGGCCTCGGCGCCGCCGACGGTGCAGTCGCCGTTGATGTCGAAGATGCTACGGGTGCCGCAGCTGCCCGCGCCCAGCAGTGCCGTGACGTTCTGGGAAAGCTTCATGGATGCCAGGCGGGAGGCGCGATCGTCGTTGGTGGCCGAGGTCAGCCGGGTGCCAAACGCGTTGGCCGCGGACTGGGTTTCGGAGCGCGCGGTGGAAAGCCTCGCGTAGTTCTGGATCTGGATCAGCGCCAGGCTGATCATGGCCAGGATCGCGATGGCGACGGCGACTTCGATCAGCGTAAAACCCGCTTTCGCGCGGTTACGGCAAAGGTTCATCGCTTTCAGGGCCCCCACCCCAGTTGATTCCAGTGTAGCGTTGCCGGATTGACGCTGCAAATATTTAATGATTCGATAATTTAAGGGTTATCGAGGGTTTAGGCGGCCTTTCCTGAAAACTGCCGCGCGGGCGACATCGGTCGAAAATCCCCGCCTGAGCAGGGCCTGGAAGGCGCGTGCCGCCACCTTGCGATCCTCCTGGGCCTCCGGATAGCGGCGCTCCACGATCTGGGTGGCAGCCTCAAGCTCGGGGGTCAGGCCCAGCTCCTCGGACTGCTCCTGGATCTGGCGCACCTCGAGCTTGACTCCTTTTTGCCGCAGCTTCAGGGCGATGGAGCGAGGGCCCTGGCCCCGCAGGCTCTGGTGGCGGATCATCATCCGCGCGTAGCGGGCGTCATCGATGAGGCCCTCGCGCACCAGCTGGGCCGCGACCTCGTGCGCTTCCGTTTCGGTGACGCCCTTGCGGATCAGCCAGGTTTCGATTTCCGCGCGCGAACATTCGCGACGCCCCAGGCGCGCCAGCGCCAGACCTCGCGGAGTGGGCTGCGGACGGTCCTTGGATTTTTCGGGAGGCCGGTCCTGGGACATTCGCGCCAGCATCGCCCGATCAGTTGGCTCCGATCAACGCATTTTGGAAGAGCTCGTGCTGATAGTAGGCCTTGCGATGCTCGTACGTGTACGAGTCCATCGAGTAGGGGTTCATCATGCTGGCCGGATCGCCGTCGGGCAGGGTGGAACTGTCGTGGCGGCGGATCAGGACGCAGTGTCCCAGCTCATGGAACACCAGCGCCTCGCGCTCGGACTCGTCCATCAGGTCCCAGGAAGCCTCGTTCAACGTGATGGTCGGGGTCTGGTCGGTGGAAAGCGTGCAGAAGCCTTGTTCCGTGGGGTAATCCATCGGGCCGAATTTCATGATCAGGTCGTCGACCTTGAGGCTCTTGCCTTGCTCGGTGGCCACGGATTCGAAGTGGGTCACGTAGCTGGCGAACTGCCCCACGTCGACGACTTTGCTTCGGCCGCACCCGGCCAAAACAAACGCGAAGACGGCAAGAATGGCAATTCGCGTGAAATTCATGACCCCCAACCCACGTCCTACGGAGAACAACCCGGGACCTCTTCAGGGTACCGCCGCGATCTTTTGCGGAGCAATAAAATTGATCAAAAAAGTCGGGATTTAAAAGGCAGAAATTCCAAGGTTTTAAAGCAGTTTTCGGGGTGGCAATCGGGACACACCCGGGGTAATTCCAGCGCGGTGAAGCAGGGGCGCCAAAAACGACCGGAGGTTGCGTTCGCGTTCGCGCTGATCGCGCTCGTGCAGTTCGATTCGGATCGCGATTTCGGCAACCCCGAAAAACTCCGGCAGCGCGAGGTCGCCCACGCCCAGGCCGCGGTGGATCAGGGTGCCAAGGTGGTGGTGTTTCCCGAGGGTTCATCCACCGGGTACGCCACCCGCGACCGGGTGTGGTGCACTTCGGGAAGTGGACGCTGCGGAGGGCGCTCGTGCGTGGACGTGGGCAAGGTGGCCGAGCCCGTGCCCGCGGGTCCCAGCACGCGCTTCTGGGCGAAGTGGGCCCAGCAACGCGGGGTCTATGTCGTGTTCTGGGTGCCGGAACGCGATGGGCCCGATTACTTCAACACGCTGGTGGCCGTGGGTCCCCAGGGCTTCGTGAGCCGCTACCGCAAACGGGACCTGTACTACCTGGATCAATGCTGGGCCGAGGCCGGACGCGAGTCGGTGGTGCTCAGGACTCCCCATGGAAATTTCGGCCTGATGGTGTGCATGGACGGCGCGGATTATCCCGGGACCTTCTATGCGGACTACCGGAACCAGGGCGTCGACGCCATCCTGCTCAGCATGGACTGGGACGATGATCCGGCCGGGCCCAACGCGGCTCTGCCCGTGTTCCGCAGGCAGGCCAAGCGCCAAAAGCTGCCCATCTTCGCGGCCGATGCGCCGGCCTGGGACGGCACCGGGATGTTTCCCGAGACCGGTGCGCAGCGCAATCGTTCGGGACTCCCTGAGCCTGGAGTCGGGATCGAAGGGATCGCGCTGGTCCCTGCGCCCGCTTCACGCTAAGGTTTCGGCATGCGCGTCGCCGTGATCGATCTGGGCACCAACTCGGTGCGCTTTGACGTCCATCAGCTCGGACCGGGCCGGAAGACCCGGCTCCTGCATCGGGAGAAGCTCATGGTCCGCCTGGGCCAGGGAGTTTTCCTGGAGGGCAAGCTGGACCGCGCCGCAGTCAAGCGGACCTTGAACGCCTTCGCCCGGTTCCAGCGCGTGGCCCATCGCCTGCGCGCCGACAAGATCATCGCCTTCGGCACGAGCGCCCTGCGTGAGGTCGCCGACCGCGACGAGTTCGTGCAGCAGGTGCGCGAGCGCACCGGCATCGATGTGCGCGTCATCACCGGCGCCGAGGAGGCCAAGCTCATCGCCCAGGGAGTGCTGGGCGGCGAGGCCAAGGTGCGTGGCAAAGGGCGCCTGGCCCTGCTGGACATCGGCGGCGGCTCGACCGAAATTTCGGTGGTGCGGGGCAAGGAGCTGCTGCACTCGATGAGCTTTCCGCTGGGCACCGCGCGGCTCCAGCAGCTTTTCCTGAAGAAGAGCCCGCCCGAAGCCGAGGACCTCAGGGAAATGCGGCGCTTCGTGCGCAACACCATCCTGCAGGAAACGCTGGCCGCGCGCTGGCCCCAGGTGGACCGCGTGCTGGGTTCGAGCGGGACCGTGCGGGCCCTGGCCAAGATCCTCAAGCAAGGCAACCAGGACGATGTCATCGACCGCGAGGAGCTCGGGTCGCTCAACCGGCACATGGCCGGCATGACCACCACCGAACTTCTGGGCGTTCCGGGAATGGAAGCCAAGCGCGTGGACATGATCCTGGCGGGCGCGGTGCTTTTCGAGGAAGCGTTGAGCGTGCTGGGCGCCAAGCGCGCGCTGGCCACCGAATTTTCGCTCCGCGACGGCATCCTGGCCGAAGAGCAGAACCTCTACCTGCAGGGCAAGAAGTCGCACCTCTCGCTGCATCTGGACGACCTGTATGCCAAGGCCCAGGTGTTCGGCCTGGACCGGGGCTACCTGGAGCGCGTGGTGGCGCTGGGCGAGCAGCTGTTCCGCAAGTTGCAGCGGCTGCATCAGCTTCCCGCCGAGTGGCTGGTGTACCTGGTGGCGGCGCTGATCCTGAGGGACACGGGCGAATCCATTGCCCTGGCCGGGCACGAAGCGCACTCCGCCTACATCGTGCGCCACGCGGACCTGCCGCCCATGGAAGACTGGGAGCTGGAGCTCATCGAGGCGCTGGTCCTGCAGCATGAAGGCTCCAAGCTGGACAACAAGGCTGTGCCCTTTGCCAAGAGCAAGGAGCGCCGTCAGGGCTTCCTGAAGCTTCTGGCCCTGCTGCGGGTGGTGGACGCGCTGGACTCGGGGCCTGAGACCGAGCTCAAGCTGCGGTCGGTCGGCGTCGCGGCCAATCGGGTCAGGCTGTCCATCGGGGGCCGTCACCTGACGGGCCTCGAGGCGCTGAACGTCGAGCTCAAGCGCCCGCTCTTCGAGAAGGTTTTCGGACGCGCGCTGGAAGTGGTCCTTCAGGGTTCCTGATCTTCAGGGTTCCTGATCTTCAGGGTTCCTGATCTTCAGGGTTCCTGATCTTCAGGGTTCCTGAAGCAGCTGTGCCACCTTGAAGCGGGTTCCGTCCCATTCCAGGGCGCACCACGCGCCCTTGTCGAGGCTGAGCGGGGCGCCCACGGCATGCTCCAGCAGCGCGGGCAGCACATCGCCGTGCGAGCACGCCCAGGTGACCTGGGCGCCGCCCTTTTTCCAGTCCGCCAGGAACGCCTTGGCCCGGGACTCGAAGCCGGGCCCCTCGGCCAGCTTGAGCCGCAGCTCGAGCGCCTGGCCCAGCTTCGCGGCCAGGGGTCGCAGCGTCTCCACGCACCTCAGCTTGGGGCTGGTCACCAGCTCCAGCTGGCGCTGGGGGATCTTCGCTTGCTTGAGCCATTTCAAGGCCCGCGCCTGGATCCGTTTGGCCTGTTTCTTTCCCTTGGGCGAAAGGCCGTTGTCGGCCAGGCCGCCGTCAAGCCGGGTTCGGTGGGCGTGGCGAATCAGGATGAGCGTCCGGTGCTTTGCGGATTTCATGGGGGCCTTTCTCCAGGGGAGTTTCCCGGTAAGCGCGCTCGGCCAGCTCCTGGAAGTGGAACTGTGCCCGCATGCCGGGAACGCCATCTTCAGGAGTCCGTTTCCGCCAGGTTCCCTTCGGCGTCAGCTCCCGGGCCTTGACCGTGTCATCCAGATACGTCGGGATCAGCACCTCTTCGAGGTAGCGGTACACGCGCGGGTCGAGCACCGGATAGGCCAGCTCCAGGCGCGAGAAGAAGTTCCGGGGCATCCAGTCGGCCGATGAAAGGTAGATGGTGCGCGTGCTTTCGAAAAAGTAGATGCGCGAGTGTTCCAGGAAGCGGTCCACGATGGACAGGACCCGGATGTTCTCGGAAAGACCCTTGACGCCGGGAACCAGCGAGCAGGCGCCGCGAACGACGAGGTCCACCTTCACGCCGGCCTGTGATGCCTTGTACAGGCTTGAAATGACGGCCTCGTCCACCAGGGCGTTGACCTTGGCGAAGATGCGCGCCTTCTGGCCCGCGTGGGCGGCGCGTGTCTCGGCCTCGATATGCGCCAGGATGCGCCTGTGCATCCGGGTGGGCGCCGAAAGCAGGGTCTTGAAGGTTCCCGGCACCTTGCCTTGGGTGACGGCGTCGAAGAACAGGCGCGCGTCGGCACCGATGCCGGGGCTCGCGGTCAGGATGGAGAGGTCGGTGTACTGGCGCGCGGTCACGGCGTTGTAGTTGCCGGTCGACAGGTGCGTGTAGTGCCGGACCTGGCCGTTCTCGACCCGGGTCACCAGGGCGATCTTCGCGTGCAGCTTGAGCTTGCCGAAACCGAAGTGGATCTCGACGCCGGCTTCGCGGAGCTCCTCGGCCAGCCGCAGATTGTTGAGCTCGTCGAAGCGCGCCCGCAGCTCGATCACCACGCGCACCTTGCGGGTCCGTGCGGCTTTCTTGAGCAGTCCCAGGACGGGTGACACGGCGTCGGTCCGGTAGACCGTCAATTCGATGGACTGGACCTGCGGGTCCTCGGCCGACATGCGGATCCATTCCACGAAAGCGTCGAACGGGTCGTAGGGGTGGTGCAGCAGCAGGTCCCCGTTGCGCAGGAATCCGAAGAGCGTTTCCTGGTGACTGAACTGGGGCGGCAGCTGCGGCTTGTAGGGCGGGTAGACCAGGCTGGCATCAGCGGCCCGTTTCTCGGCCAGCGGGTGGATCACCGACCAGAGGCCATGCAGCAGCAGCGTGCGCGGGGCCGTCAGGGTCTGCTCGGGGCTCAGGCCCAGGATGGCGCGGGCGGGCCCGAGCCAGGCTTCGTCCACGGCGCCCGCGTACTGGAGGCGCACGGGGCGGCCGCGATCGCGGCGCCGGATGCCGGTGCGGACCACGTCGGGGATGGATTCCGAATCTTCTTCCTCGAGGTCCACCGTGAAATCACCGTCGCGGGTCAGGCGGATCAGGCCGCACGCTGCGGGCGTCGCTTCCGACCCCAGTCCAAAGGATTCGGCAGCGTGGTTGAGCAGCAGCTCATCGAGGAAGAACACCCGTGCCAGGCCGGGGGTGGGAGATT
>CANFHS010000048.1 GCA_947446835.1 Bacteriovoracaceae bacterium | reverse complement strand
TGCTGCACCCCTCGCAGACCGGCACCGAAGTGCAGCGGGGCACCGTGGAAGGCCGCGAGATCCGCTACGTGGACTGGCTCATCGCGGGTCTCCTGGCCATGAACATGATGTTCAGCTCGCTGTTCGGCGTGGGCTACACGCTGGTGCGCTACCGCAAGAACGGGGTCCTCAAGCGGCTCAAGGCCACCCCGATCGGCGCCTTCGAGTTCCTGTCCTCGCAGGTCGTGTCGCGCTTCCTGATCATCGGCATCTCCTCGGCCGTGGTGTACGCCGGCTGCAACCTGCTGGTGCACTTCACGATGCTGGGCTCCTACCTGGACCTGGCCGTGGTGCTCGGAGCCGGAGCCTTCTGCCTCATCTCGCTGGGGCTTCTGGTCGCGGCCCGCATCGCGAGCGAGGAATTCGCGGGCGGCCTTCTGAACGTGCTCACCTGGCCCATGATCTTCCTTTCGGGCGTGTGGTTCTCGCTCGAGGGCGCCACTCCCTGGGTCAAGAAGGTCTCGCTGATCTTCCCCCTGACCCATGTCATCGACGGCGCCCGCGCGGTCATGACCGAAGGCGCCACCTTGGGCGCCGTCTTCCCTCACGTCGCCGCGCTCCTGGCCATGGGAACGGTGTTCCTGACCCTGGGCGCGGCGTTCTTCCGCTGGGATTGAAGCCGGAGTCCAGCCTCAGGGATTGACGGAGGCGATGTCCCGCAGGCCTTCGCTGCGGTCACTGCAGGACTGGAAGCCGACCACCGACCCGGCCAGGCAAAAAACGAAAAGGACCGAGATCTTCCATCTCATGTGTTTCATCTTCGGGGCACCCTCCGTTGGCGCCGAACCTCAGATGTTAAGACCTGGAACGGGGTCGGGTCAAATGGCGCGGGAAATTCCGGCCTTGTCAGCCGCCAGGAATCGGCGAAGCGCGCCCAGCACCATGGGCATTACCGACACGGCCACCACCACCACGATGATCTTGTCGAGGCGATTGGCCAGGGGGGTCTGCCCCAGGAAGTAGCCCAGCCACAGCAACGAGGTCACCCAAAGCGCCCCACCCGCGATGTTCCAGAACACGAACCTGCGGTAGGGCATGCGGGCCACGCCCGCCACGAAAGGCACGAAGGTGCGGATGATGGGCATGTAGCGGGCCGCCACCACCGAGATGCCCCCGAAGCGTTCGTAGAACTCGTGCGCCGATTCCAGGTGCTTGCGCTTGTAGAAGCGCGAGTCGGGCCGGCTCCAGATGGAGTCACCGGCGCGGTTTCCCAGGTAGAAGCCGATCTGGTCACCGAACACCGCCGCCAGCACCAGGATCAGGTTCAAGGCACCGATCTGCAGGGCCGAGACATGGTTCGGGTTGATCGGGTTGGCCAGCACGCCCGCCGTGATGAGCAGCGAATCGCCGGGCAGGAAGAAGCCGAAAAGCAGGCCGGTCTCGGCAAAGACGATGCCGATCAGCGCAAGCAGACCGCCCGCCTCGATGATGCGTGAAATGCCTTCGGCCGAATGCAGCTGGTGAACCCATTCCATCATGGCTTCAAACGGTATGACCGATTATGAGAACTGTCCATGGCCAAGCTGGACCCGTTCACCGCCCGCCGACTGACCCGCTTCGTGGAGGAGCACCGCCGCAGCACGGGGCAGCTTCCCACGCTGCAGGACTTCGAGCGCAACGGGCTGGCCCGCGAAACCGTCGACCAGGCGGTACGCGAGGAAATCCTCGAGCAGCTCTACATCAACCTGACCCAGGGCCCGATGGTCAAAGGCTACAAGGTCAAGACGCGGGACCGAGTGTGAACCCGCGCCGCAGGCACGGTTCGGTCGTGGGCAGGGCGCGGCAATAGGCCCAGGTCCCTTCGCACGAGGACTCGGTGGGTTGCGCCAGGCAGAAGGCCGCGGTGCCCCGGCACTCCCAGGCCAAGGGCTGCGCTTCGCAGTGGGCGCGGGTGCCTCGGCAGCCCAGGCTCATGGGCAGCCCCTGGCAGCCCTGGCGCGTGCCCTCGCACCCCGGGCCGGACGGGTTGGCCAGGCACACCTGGGCGCAGCCCGGGGCGGGATTGGCTCCGTAACAGCCGGCACGGGTGCCGCTGCAGGCCGGCGAATCCGGGAAGCTCAGGCAGTGCACCTCGGTGCCCTCGCACTCGGTGCGCCACGGCTCCCTCAGGCAAAGCTCGCGGAGAACACCGGGAGGGTCGGGCCGGTAAGGGTTGAGCGGCTGCGCGTCGGGCTCCGGGAGGTAAGGCCGGTACTCGGCGTAAGGACGATAGTTGGGTGCCGGGGGCGGCTGCGCCCGGACGCTCGGCCAGGCCAGCAGCCCGATCGCCACACCGATCCTGAGGGAGCGCTGCCAAGAAGTCCCCACTCCTGACAGAGGAGCAAGGACCAGGCCCTAGCGCTGCTGCAGGACCTCGTCGGGCGTGAACCACTTTGAGAAGCGCTCGGAGCCGGGATTGAGCAGCCAGGCAGCCCCCTGGGGGGTGATCCGGGCCAGATCCGAACCCTTCAGCTTCACGAAGCGGCCTGCCGGATCGGCGGCGCTCCAGGCCTCGAAGCGGCCCAGGTCGCTGAACAGGGGGACCGCCATGCCCTGGGGCGTCTGGAACGCCTTGAGGCGCAGGCGCGTGGCGGGGGTCAGGTCGATTTGCCGGGAGCCCGACGAAAGCGACGAAGCGGCCTCCTCGGCCGGAATCACGAACTCCTGACGGGCCACCCAACCCCGGAATTCTCCTTCCAAGGCAGGGTCTTGGGCCGCTTTCTCAAAAAAAAGGTCGAAGGAGTTCTTGGGTGAATCGGCCATGACGCCCCGGACCCTCCCACGAACCCCTGCCCTCAGGGAAGCTCAGGTTAATTTTATAATGCAACGCGTCTAGTTTTTTGTTAGCCCCGGACGCGAAACAAGCCTTTCCGATGACTTCACTCTGATCGGGCATTCGAGGCTGGGCCGAGGTCATGTTTTCCTGGATCTTCTGCCCCATCGACGTCCCGCACCGGGTTCCGATGACCCGGCGCCACCCCCGAGTGAAAGCCTCGGAAATGCAAAAATTTCTGACCCCGACCGGCTTCAGAAGCCAAGTATCCTGGAGAACACGAACGACTCTTTTCTTGGAACGGACTTCCCCTCCGCCCAAGACCCCGATGCAGGACATTTACGAATCAGTGCGTAGCTTGGTCGCCCACTGACCGTATCCTCCGTCCTGCGAAGGCCCTGCCCGGTACCTGGTACCTGGCGGGGCCTTCGATTTTTCAGCCTCGCCGACGGCGCATCTGCTCCCAGTCGTCGTCCGACAGGGTGTCCAGGAAGTTGAACTCACCGGCACCCTTCAACCACTCGCCGCCATCGATGGTCACCACTTCGCCGTTCACGAAGCCGGAGCCGTCGCTCATCAGGTAAGAGGCCAGGTTCGTCAGCTCGTGGTGCTCGCCGAATCGCCCGAGCGGATTCTTGCGCTTCATCGTTTCCTCGGCGTCCTGCCCAGGAATGAGGCGTTTCCAGGCGCCAGGAGTCGGGAACGGACCGGGCGCGATGGCATTCGAACGGATGCCCTTCGGGCCCCACTCCACGGCCAGGCTGCGGGTCATGGCCAGCACTCCGGCCTTGCCCATGGCCGAGGGCACCACGTAGGCCGAGCCGGTCCACGCGTAGGTGGTGACGATGTTCAGCACCGACGCGCGATGCTTGGCCGCGATCCAGCGCTTGCCGCAGGCCAGGGTCATGTAGGCCGTGCCGTGCAGGACGATTCCCAGCACCACGTCGACCGCCCGATGGGAGAGATCCTCGGTGCGCGAAACGAAGTTGCCGGCGGCATTGTTCACCAGTCCGTCGAGCGGTCCGTTTTGCCAGAGCGTCTCGACGGCCGCATCCACCGCCTTGGGATCGCGGATGTCGCAGACCACCTGCTCCACTTCCGGGCCGCCGTCCTCCGCCACGAGTTTGGCCGTCTCGGCCAGCGCGTCGGCCCGTCGGCCCAGCACCACCGTGCGCGCACCGAGCGCGGCGAATCGCCTGACCATGGCCTGGCCCAGGCCGCTGCCGCCGCCGGTGACCAGGATCCGCTTACCCTTCAGGAGCTCGGCTTGGAACATCAGCCGATGCTAGCCTCAGAACGGGCAGTATGCCAGCTCCGGCTGCTCCGTCCCCGGCACGGTCGTGCCGGCACAGCCCAACGCCGCCCGGAAAGCCGGGTTGCGCACCGAGTTTTCGATGCGGAAGCGTCCGGACGGATGCGAGTCGGTGTGGCTCGTGAACAGCGCGCGCGTGGAGGCCACACGGCACAGCCGTCTCATCGAGTTGACCACGCCCCAGGCGCGTTCCTCGGGATTCTGCCGCAGACGGGTCAAAAGGCGCTGCATGACCCGGAGGCCCCATTGATCGGAGGCAATCTCGTTGATGCGCGAGTTGACTCCGTTGATGGCCTGACCCAGCTGCCGGGCCACGATGGCCGCCTGGGGACTTTCACGGAACCCCGACGAAACAGCCGGCAGGACCGGCGGCGCGTAAGCGCGGTTCACGCAGGCCAGGTACCCCGCGTAAGCCGGTGACGCGTTGAAGGTCATCGGCGTGCCGTTCTCCAGCAGCGTCCCATCCGACGGGCGATTGCGGGTCGGCTGGATCTGGTGCGCCAGCTCATGTCCCATGACCTGGAGAAGCGACTCCTCGGGCGCGCTGTTCTTGACCAGAAGCAGGTCCAGCCATTGTCCCGGACAGGCCACCAGCGCCAGGAGACCCGTGTGCACCGGAATGCTCTTGCTGCCATCCTTGCGGTAGTAACCGCTTGAAATCGACACCATCTGGCGCGCCAGGAAGTCGGGGCCGCAGGCGCCGCCTTCGTCGGTGGCAATGCCGGACAAGTTCAGGCGCCGCGTTCCATCCGGCTGAGGCTCGCTGTTCAGCCGCGCGAACTCCTGCAGCCGATCCGCCATCACCAGCTGCATCCGTCCCAGCACGTCGGTCATCTCGACGGCGAGCGCGTGCCGCGCCGGATCCGCGCCCAGCTCCTCCACCACGGCCACCTGCAGCTCGGCCCGCACCCGCTCGAAGATCTGCTGGATGCCCTGGCGATTCAGCACGGCGCCCACGTGCTTGAAGACTTTTTCTTCGGCCAGCTTGGCCAGGCAGATGGCCCGGTTGGGGTCGCTGTGCAAGGTATCGAGCTCGGCCAGCTCCTTCACCTCGGCCGCGCTTCGCCCGGCATTCTGGTAAAGCTTCAGGAGGTCCGCGCTGGGCTGACCCCCGCAACCCCCGCGGGCGGTCGGAAGCAGGGCCTGGCCCAGGATTTCGTCATGGAGGCGAAGCCGGAGGGCCTGGACTTCTTCTTCCCGGGTCTCGTTCCGGGTGTCCGCGCTCAGGCAGACGGTGGTCCACGGGTCGGCGCACAGCCGCTGGGCCAACGTGGGCGTCGCGGCCTGCACCGGAGCGACCCCAACCCAACCTGCTGCCAAAACCAGCCACCCAAGAATTCCCATCGGAAACCTCCCGCCTAGGCTCGGTACCACAGTGTTGACGCAAAGCATAATTTCTGCGACCCCAAGCCTCATGGAAGACTCCCTGGGGCGCGCACTGGCCCGAGTCCAACTCGACTGGCAGCTCTCGGACGATCAGATGGCGCAGCTGCTGCATCTGGACGCCGACGCCTACCGCGAAGCCCTGCGCGCCGCTCGCGCCCCCGATGCCCCGACCGTGCCGGCGGGTCTGGGACGGGCCCCGGCGCTGGTCTCCATCCACCAGAGGCTTTCGCTGCACTTCCCGGACCCCGCCGAACAGGTGCGCTGGCTCACCACCGGCAACTCGGCCTTCGACGGCCACAAGCCGTGGGACGTGGCCCTGAGTTCGCCCGAGAACCTGGCCTGGCTCGGCTATTACCTGGCCTCGTTCGCGGAAAAACCCGTCGAACTGGGCCCGGACGAAGCCTGAGCCGCCATGCCTTCGTCCCGGCAGGTGCACTGTGAAGACGCCTTGGCCTGGCTCGAACGCCAGGGACCGCTCGCCGGATGCTCGCTGGTCACCTCGATGCCGGACCACTCCGAGTTTCCCTCCCTCACGCTCGACGCCTGGAAGGACTGGTTCATCCGCGCGGCAGGGCTCGTGCTGTCGCGCTGCCCGGACGATGGCGTGACGATCTTCTTCCAGACCGACATCAAGGTGGAAGGCACCTGGGTCGACAAGGCCTACCTGGTGCAGAAGGCGGCGGAACGCGCGGGCCACGCCCTGCTCTGGCACAAGCTGGTGTGCCGCGCGCCTGCCGGGATGACCACCTGCGGGCGCCCCGCCTACTCGCACCTGCTGTGTTTTTCCCGCGGCATCCGCGCTGACGTGGCGCGCTCCACTCCCGATGTGCTTCCCGCACCGGGCCAGGTGACCTGGACCCGCGGCATGGGCACCGAAGCCTGCGCCTTGGCCTGCCGGTTCATCCTGGAACACACGCCCACGCGCACCGTGGTGGACCCGTTCTGTGGCCACGGCACGGTCCTGGCTGTGGCCAACGAGCTGGGCCTGGACGCCGTGGGTGTCGAGCTGAGCCGCAAGCACGCCCGCCGCGCCGAACGCCTCACCGCACCGGGCCTCAGGCTCCGCAAGGGCGACCTGCATCCCGAAGAGGACACCTCCGCATGAGTGAAACCCGAAAGACCGTCTGGATCGCCGGAAGCACCGGACTCGTGGGCGGCTTCGCCCTGACCACGCTGCTGGAGCGCCCGGATGTGGCGCAGGTCATCGCCATGGGCCGCCGCGCCCCCACGCCCGGTCACGCCAAGCTGCAGGCGTGCCCCATCGACCTGACCGATGCCAGGGCCACGGAATCCGCCTTGTCGGCGCTGACGCCACCCGAGGAGGCCTTCTGCGCACTCGGCACCACGATCCGCAAGGCCGGCACCCAGCAGGCGTTCCGCGCGGTGGATCTGGACGCGGTCACCCGCTTTGCCAGGGCAGCGCGGCAAGCCGGCGCCCGGCACTTCGGCCTGGTCAGCGCCATGGGCGCGGACGCGGGCTCGCGCATCTTCTACAACCAGGTCAAAGGCCAGGCCGAGGACGCGCTCCGGAACCTGGGATTCGCGAGCCTCGAGCTGCTGCGCCCCTCGCTGCTGGTCGGCGAGCGCGCCGAGCACCGCCCGGGCGAGCGCCTGGCCCTGCGCGCGGCACCGCTGCTGCAGCGCCTGCTGCGCGGCCGGCTCAGCGCCTACGCGCCCATTGACGCGCGCGCCGTGGGTCGGGCCCTGGCCAGACCCCGCCCCAGCGACCAGGCGGGCACCCGGATTCTCTTCCACGACCAGATCCTCCAGAGGGCAACTCCATGAGCTCCACTTCCACCGAACGGGACTACGTGCTGGGCACGCACGACGCCGAGATCGACCGCCTGGGCCTTCAGCACCGGGTTTGGCGCTCCACCGTGCTGGAAACCTGGACCCGCGCGGGTCTGCGCCGCGGGCGCAGCGCCCTGGATGTGGGCGCGGGACCGGGTCTTGCCACCATCGACCTGGCCGAGATCGTCGGGCCCGAGGGCCACGTCACCGCGGTGGAACGCTCGGCGCGCTTCGCGGAACATGGACGCGCCCAATGCCGCGCGCGGGGTCTTCAAAACGTGGAGTTCCACGAACTGGACCTGATGACCGATGCCCTGCCGGGTGTCCACGATCTGGCCTGGTGCCGGTGGGTGGCCTGCTTTGTGAGCTCCAGGCCCACGCTGGTGCGGAAGATCTCGCAGGCCCTGAAGCCCGGCGGCGTGGCCGTGTTCCACGAGTACATCGATTACCGCACCTACCGCGTCTACCCGCCGCGCCAGTCGGTCGACGAGTTCGTGCGCGAAGCGATGGCCTCCTGGCGCGACGCGGGCGGCGAGCCCGACGTCGCTCCCGAGCTGATGACGCTGCTGCCCGCGGCGGGCCTCCGGGTCCGCGAAACCACGCCGCGGCTCTGGGCCGCCACTCCGCAGGACGAGCGCTGGAACTGGCCGTCGTCCTACGTGCGCATCGGCTCGCAACGCCTGCAGGAGCTGGGACGCGTGACTCCGGCCTGGGTGGAAGGCGTCCACCGCGACCTGCGCGAAGCGCAGGCCGATCCGGCCTCCCGCTTTGTCACCCCCCTGCTACTCGAGATCGTGGCCGAGAAGGTGGGCTGAACCTCAGCCTTCCAGCAGCTCGATCTCGTAACCGTCCGGATCGTCCACGAAAGCCATGCGCGTCTTGCCGCTGGGAGTGGTGCCCGGTCCCCAGCTCAGGTCGTAGCCTGCTGCCTGGAGGCGCTTCTGGACCTGCTCGATGGACCCGACCCGGTACGCCGTGTGGCCGTAGGCGTCGCCCCGGGTGTAGGCCTTCGTGTCCCAGTTGTGGGTCAGCTCGATCATCGGCCCGTTCGCGGCGTCGTCACCCGATCTCAGGAACACCAGGCTGAAGCGCTCCCCCTCGTGGTCCTGGCGGCTCACCACCTGGAAGCCCAGGCCCTGCGTGTAGAATCGGATCGATTTTTCCAGGTCAACGACACGGATCATGGTGTGCAGGTAGCGCATAAGCTGGCATCCTATGCCCCATGAGCCGTGTTTACGCCATCGACTTCGGCACCTCCAACAGCCTGCTCGCCGCCGCGGAACCCGGGCGCGTCACCTCGCCCATCCCGCTGGATCCCGAGAACTCCTCGCCCGAAATCCTGCGCAGCGTGCTCTACTTCCCGAACATCCAGGAAGCCTACTTCGGCTCGCGCGCCATCCGCGAATTCGCCGCGCGCGACATGGAGGGCCGACTGGTCCGTTCCATCAAGAAATTCCTGCCCATGCGCAGCTTCCTGGGAACGTTCGTCGATGACCGGCCCCTGTCGCTCGAGGACATCATCGCGCTGTTCCTGCGCGAGCTGCGGAACCGGGCCGACCGCCACTTCGGCGAGGAGTCCAGGTCCGCGGTGATCGGAAGACCTGCCCGGTTCTCGGCCGACGACGACGAGGACCGCCACGCGCAGAGCCGGCTCGAGAAGGCCGCGCGGCTGGCGGGCTTCGAGCACATCGAATTCGTTCCCGAACCGGTGGCCGCCGCGCGCGAGTACCGCGCCAACTCCAGCCTCCTGGGAGAAACCCGCGAGAACATCGTGCTCGTGGCCGACTTCGGGGGCGGCACTTCCGACTACACGGTCATCCGCATCCATCCCGGGGAATTCCAGCCCTCGGACGTGCTGGCCATCGGGGGCGTGGCCCTGGCCGGCGATTCGCTCGACGGTTCCATCATGCGCCGGTTCATCTCGCCCCACTTCGGCGCGGACGTGGCCTACCAGGTTCCCTTCGGCTCGAACGTGCTGACCATGCCCAAGAGCCTGATGGAACGCATCTGCTCACCCGCGGACATCTCGGTGCTTCGCAAGCGGGACACGCTCGAATTCTTCCGCAATGTCCGCCAATGGTCCCTGGGAGCCGATGACCGGGAAAAGATGGACCGCCTCTTCGCGCTGATCCACGACCAACTGGGCTTTCCGGTGTTCGAGGAAATCGAACGGTCCAAACGTTCGCTTTCGCTCGAAGCCGAGACCCGCTTCCAGTTCAGCTACCCCGACGTCGAGATCCTCCAGCCCCTGACCCGGCAGGGCTTCGAGGAGGCTTCCCAGGAGCGCGTGCAACGCATCCTCCACGCGCTCGACGAAACCGTGAAAAGCGCGGGCCTGCGTGCCGACCAGATCCAGATCGTGTGCTGCACCGGCGGCACCGCGCGGGTGCCGGTCATCCGCCAGGCGCTGGAGCAACGTTTCGGCACCGCGAAGCTGCAGGACCGGAACTTCTTCCAGTCCGTGGTCGAAGGCCTGGCCCAGCACGCCAGCGGACTCGTCAAGATTTGATCCAGGTCGACCAGAACAGTTAATTTTTCTTGCCCTAGTGACCTGGCCCGGCTACCCCTTGGGCCATGTTCAAAAGACCTGCCCGGTTCATCGTTCCTGCTGGACTGGCTCTTCTTGCCTGCGCATCCGCCGCTCAAGCCAGGGACCCCCTGAACATCCAGGGGCAGCTGGCCCTCTGGCAGCGGCCGGTGTGCAAGGTTCCTGACTGCAAGCAGGCCGAGCCCAACGGCGTGTTCTGGGACGTGGGACTTTCGCTGCAACCGCCCACCGACAGCAAGACTCCTGGCACCACCACCAAGGAAGTGACCAACGGCCCTTGGGCGGTGCGGATTTCGTTCTACTGGGTCCAGCCCTCGGGCGAAAACGCCAAGGACTACGTGGTCACCCAGCTGCGCCTCAGCCACGAAAAGCTGGGCTTCCTGGCCGAATGCTCGCGCTACGATACGGCCCAGGACATCGAGCCTTTTCCGGTCGGCGCCTGCTCGGGTGCGGCCGAAGCCACCCAGTACGGAGTCAGCCTGGTGCGCTCCGGAAGTCCGCTCGCACGCTGAGGTTTCTCAGCCCGGCGTCCTTCGCAGGATGACCTTGGGTCCGGCCGCGCCGGCAACGGGAGTTTCCTGGACAGGCGCTTCGGCCTTTTGTCGCGGCTTGCGCGCGGCCTTGTTCTCGCCGCGAAGCTCGCCTTCCCACTCGTCGTGCGTGGGGCTTTTGCGCTCTTCGGCCCACGCTTCGCGGTGATTCATGAGCGGCAGATGCGCGTCCCAGCAGGACACTTCGCAGAAGACGAGTCCCGTGCGCTTGCGATTGCAGGTCGAAACATTGCAGACCCAGTGAAGCTTCGCGTACGCGATGGGCTTCTTGCAGCTGCTGCACCGGCGCCAAAAATCGGGCTGCGCCTGGGGTCGGGATTCCGTCTCATCTGCCATCATTGCACCTCCACACGGACTTCCAGTCCATCGCCTGCGGGCAGCCATCGTCCCAGCTGTCCTTGCACCACGGCCAAGGGACGGGCCGATTCGCCATCCCGCTCCGGTGCCACCAGGATTTCAAGCCGCATGCCGGTCGCCACCTTGCGGGGACGCACCAGCAGGCTCGCGTTGGCCGAGCGCAGGATGGCCGTCTCTCCGTCGCGCGCCAGGCCTTCCACGTTCCAGCCGCCCTTGGCCTGCCGGAGCCGCACCTGGAAACGCGGGGCGGGGCGATCCAGTCCCGCCAGCACCTGCCGGAGCTTTTCCACGTTCGCTTTGGAGGCCCGCACCAGGATGTGGTTCTGCACCACCGAAAGCGTGCCCCCCGGCTCCAGGAAGGGCTCCAGCCACCGGGCGGCCTCGTCGGCAGGGCGATTCAAGGGGCGCAGCACCTCAGGAAACGCGGCCTCTCCGCGCAGGGTCTGTGCCCGGGCTTCGCCGCCCAGACCCAAAGCCAAACCCGAAAGCCAGATCCAGATTCCCCATCGATCCATTGGTCTGGAATTCTACCATGGCTCCGGGAAAACCCGCTTCAGCGATGCACCCGATCCAGGGTGATCGGCTCCAACGCTCCCGGCGCACACTGGCGTTCCGGAATGCGGGCGGCATAGCTCGAAAAGCCTCGCCCCCCTCGGTCGATGACCAGGGCACCATTGGCGCTCTTGACCTCGAGGTAGAACTGGAGCGCTCCGTAACGGATCCCGCCCCGCTGATCCACGACGATGCCATTGAGCTTCGTCTGGAAACGGCCCTTGCCCAGGGAAGCCAACGGGACCCGGCCCCCGCCGACAAAGCTCTGCTTGGCGGACTCTTCCTCGAAGCCATAGACGATCGTGATCTGCTCCACGCGCTGACTTCCTTCAGGGAGCGTGTAGCGGATGTCGAAGTCGGCAACGCTGGAATGGTAGTACTGGCACTGGGTCGAGCTGTAAGCCCGCGCCAGCACCTGGACCGGGCTGAGCTCCACCGCCCCGGCCGAAGCGCCCCAAACCGCCATCCCTGCCAAAACCCGGACCCATGCCCAAAAAATGCGATTCATCACCACCCCCACGGTGACGGCTTTGAACCAAAAGTCCCGCGGGGGGTCAAATGCTTTCCCGAATCCGCTCGGCGGGTCGGCGCCTCAGCTGCCGCGCCGGGCGCCCTCGGGCAGGCTCGGGCATTCGTCATTCCTGAGCTTTCCCCGGCTCCACAGGGTGCGTTCCACCATGATCCGAAACAGCTTTTCGAGTCCCGCCCGGACCTCGGGGCCCCGATCCGGGCCCTCCAGGACGTGCAGCGCACGGGCGATGGCCTCCAGGGTCGACACCGAATGGGGATTGGGCTCGACCCGGAGCTGGTACTCGGACGGAGGCCCGGGCATGAGCTTGACCCGCGGAACCTCGCGAAGCCAGGGCTCGCGGTTGCCCACCTTCTGGCACTGGCGCCAGCTGCCGTCGGGAACGATCAGCGTGCAGGGCCCGGGCTGGGCCGCGACCCACTCGGGAGTCAGCTCCTGCGCGTCCGCACTCGGAAACAGCAGCAGCGGCTGCCGACCGGCCTCCACGATGCCCGAAGCATCCATGGGGTTGCCGGGCAATCCGCGCAGACGGATCTCGCTGCCGGGAAGCATCAGCTGCGCCAGGCGCGCGGTATTGGTCGAGGTCTTGGCCTCCAGGTAGTGCATGAGGATGACCACGCGGGTGCGGGTTTCCAGCCTGGGCAGGATCGGGCACACGCACAACGCACCACTCATCAGGCAACGGACGCAACGATGCCTGGAGCCCACCCTAGGCATGGGCCAGCGCCTCCGCGCCGAAAGCTTCCTGCACGTCCACCATCTTGCGGAACGGCTCCAGCAAGGCCTGGCGCGGCGCTTCGGGCTCGAGCAGCTCCAGGATGCGGCCCACCGCTTCGAGCGTGGACAGGCAGTAAGGCTTGGGCTGGCGGCGGATGCGCCGGTACTCGCTCAGGCCCGCCCAGTCGAACGAAACCTGCGGAAGTGCCGCCAGGTTGGGCGAATGGCGCAGCAGGATCTTGGCGGACGACCAGGTTCCATCCATCACGAAAACCAGCGGGCGCCTGGACGACGGAAACACGGCCTGGACCTGCTCGCCGGATGCCCGGCTCAGGTTCAAGGCCCGTGGCCCCGGGTACAGCACGGCGGGCGCATGGGCCGGGTCCGCCAGCAGCGCCGTCACGACCGGGTCCTTCGTGAAATCCAGGCCCGTGGCCAGGACGGAATCGGTCAAGGTCAGGTGCGCCATCCGCGCGGTGCCGATGGCATTGCGGAATTCGCGCGGGTGCTGCAGCAGCACGAAGCGCGTGCGCGTGGCGAAGGGCCGCAGGTGCGCGCAGTAGCAGGTCCGCACGGCCTTGCGGCAACGCGGA
>CANFHS010000047.1 GCA_947446835.1 Bacteriovoracaceae bacterium | reverse complement strand
CCCAGGTGCTCGTGCTGACCGATCCGGCGCAGTACGCCGGCGTGGTGGACGAGCTGGGCCGCCAGGGCAGCGTCAGCGCGGCAACCGCGCAGGCCTGCGCGGCCCGCGCGTGGACCCGGGTTTCGGAGTATGACCGCGCCATCTCGGCCCGGTTCGGAGAGCGCAAGGTGCTTCGCTACGGCGAAAACCCGCACCAGACCGGCTGGATCGAGGTGCAGGCCGATTCGCCCATCGCCTGGAATGCGGCGCTCACGCCGTCCGAGATCTCGTACAACAACGTGCTCGATCTTTCGGGCGCGTACGGGCTGGCGGGTGACCTGCTGGAGGCCGAGGCCGATTCCACCGTGGTCGTGATCGTCAAGCACAACAACCCGTGTGGAGCCGCGCGCATCCACGTGGCGTCGCCCGAGAAGCTGGGCGAGGCCCAGCGCCTCGCGCTGCTTCGGGCCTGGGAAGGCGACCCGGTCTCCGCGTTCGGCGGAGTCGTGGTGTTCAGTCACCCCATCCAGCCGGAGAGCGCCGATTGGCTGGCCAAGCACTTTGTCGAGCTGGTGGCGGCGCCCGGACTCGGACCGGACACCCCCGAGCTCAAGACGTTGCTGACCAAGCGCAAGAACCTGAAGGCGCTGCGCATCGACCGCTGGAATGTGCAGCCCACCGAGCTTTCGGTGGATGTGCCGGGCGCGCGCCTGGTGCAGACCCCCGATGTCGGACCTGATCCCGAGCTGCGTGCGGTGACCCGGGTGGAGTTTCCGCCCGAAAAGCACCGCCTGGCCCGTTTTGCCATCGCCTGCGGGCGCGCCCTGAAGAGCAACGCCCTGGCCATCGTGCGGGAAATTCCCGGAATCCCGGGTTCCTTCCAGCTCATCGGCACCGGGCAGGGCCAGCCCAACCGGATCGAGGCCCTCGAAAAGCTGGCGCTTCCCCGCGCCCAGGCCGTGCTTCGCGAGACCGGGGGACGCCTCTCGGACGCCGTGCTGGCCAGTGATGCCTTTTTCCCGTTCCGCGACACCGTCGACAAGGCCGCGACCGCCGGCATCCGCTGGATCGTCCAGCCCGGTGGCAGCCTGAAGGACCAGGAGTCCATCGATGCCTGCAACGAGCACGAGGTGGGCATGGTGTTCACGGGCCGCAGGCACTTCAGGCACTGAGTTCCACGTTCCCGATCAGGAGACCCGATTCGATGACGACTTACAAGGCGGCAGGAGTGGATCAGGCAGCGGCGGACCAGTTCGTGGAGCGCATTGCCGGGTTGGCGCGCTCGACGCTGAACAAGCGGGTCAAGGCGGCGGTGGGGGGCTATGCTTCGCTGTACGAGCTCGACAAGTCGCGCTGGCTTGCGGCTTCGACCGACGGCGTGGGCACCAAGCTCAAGCTGGCATTCCGGCTGCGGGAGCATCGCACCATCGGCGTCGATCTGGTGGCCATGTCGGTGAATGACCTGCTCTGCGTGGGAGCGGAGCCGTTGTTCTTCCTGGATTACCTGGCCACGGGCAAGCTGGAGCAGGGCGTGGCCGTCCAGGTGCTGGAAGGCATCGTGGAAGGTTGCCGCCAGGCCCGCGTGGCCCTGGTGGGTGGCGAGACCGCCGAAATGCCCGATTTCTACGCCCCAGGTGAGTACGATCTGGGCGGCTTTGCCGTGGGCTTCGTGAATCCCAGGCAGGTGCTGCCCCGCAAGGACATCCGCGCGGGCGACGTGCTGGTGGGCATCGGCTCCAGCGGGCCGCACTCGAACGGCTACAGCCTCATCCGCAAGCTGCTGCCCGAGGGCCCAGCGGGCGATGCGGAGGCCAGGAACCTGCTGGTTCCCACCCGCATCTACGTCAAGGCGCTCATGCCGCTCATCCAGAAGAAGCTGGTCCAGGGGCTGGCCCACATCACGGGTTCGGGTTTCCTGAACGTGCCGCGCATGAGCGAGAAGGTGAGCTACCGGATCGAACTTCCGGAGCTGGCGCAGCTGGCGCCCACCCACGCGTGGCTTCGGGAGCGCACGAAGCTTCCGCTGGCCGAGTTGGCCACGACGTTCAACTGCGGCCTGGGCATGGTGGCCGCGGTTCGTCCCAAGGACGTGTCCAAGGTGCTGGCCCAGCTCAAGAAGGCCGGCGAGAAGGCCTGGGTCGTGGGCGAGGTGGTGCGGCGCAAGCGCGGCGAGCCCTCACGGGTCGAAGTGGTCGACGCATCGGGCCTGGGTACGGCCGTCCTGGATTACTGAGCCGGAGGCCCCGTGAGTCGCCGTCCTCTTCCTGCAGACTGGAGCCGGTTCGGAGGCATCGAGCCCCGGGCGTGGCTTTGCGTGGGAAAAGGCTACTCGCGTGAGGAGATCAAGGGTGGTCTCCTGGCGAACGGCGTGGGCCTTTCGGCCAACTCGGTTCTCGATGTCAGCGGCATCGCCACCCGCGTGGTCCAGGCGGCGCGGCCCGGTTTCGACACCGGCCGCCTGCTAGGACCGTTCGCGCGCCAGGAAGTGCTGCGGCGGCTCCTGCAGGCGCCGCAGATCAGCGCCCGGTGTCCCGAGCTCAGGCGCCTGAAGCGCAACCGCACCTTTTTCAAGAAGCTCGACCAGTCCATCCAGTCCGGCAGGATGGGCTTTGCCCACGCGGACGAGGAGCAGGTGCTCGAAGAGCGCCTGCAGGAGCGCATCGGCCCGAGCCAGGTGCGCAGCGAGTTGCGGTTGCTTTCGCTGGCCTGGGAAGCCTGGCTCGAAGCCCGCGGCCTCTGGGACGAGGTGCGGCTGCTTCGCGAGGCAGTGCTCGTGCTGGACTGCGGGGGGGTGCCCGCCTGGCCCGAGGAGATCGCGGTGCTGCGGCTGGGGCGCCCCGAGGCGCTCGAGGAGGCGCTCTGGGCCAGGGTTTCGGCCCAGGTGCCGGTCCGGGAAATCCGTCCCGACTCGGATTCCGGGACGCAGGCCAGCTGGAGCTGGGAGCGCTGGCACACGCTCGACGACGCAGCCGATGCGCTGGCGCAGGAACTGAAAGCCTGGGGCGGCTTCGCGGAGCGGCCGGTGGCCGTGGTCATTCCCGACCAGCCCGCGCTGCGCCGATCGCTTGTGCGCGCGCTCAGGCAGGCCGGAGTACCGCTGGGAGATCCCCGCGACCCTACGCGCCTGCGCTGGGACGAGGCGCTGAAGTGGGCGCTGCTTCCGCTCCAGACCGTGGCTTCGAACTTCGACCGGGACACGGTGGTGGGCTGGCTCGGGCCTTCGAGCCCCAAGGCTATCCAGGAAATCTACGCGCGCGGCATCCGCGACCAGCTCGAAGCCTATCAGGGCGGCGGGCTGACCGAGGTGCACGCCCGCCTGCAGGCCTTGGCCCAGAGCTTTGGGGGCAAACGGAGCCTGGCCCAGCTTCAGGAAGCGCATCTGGAGTACCTGAGGCGCGAGGCCGGAACCCTGGGCGAGCGCTGGGTGGCGGTGCGGTTCTGCGAAAGCCTCTGGAAATCCCTGGCCGATGACTTTGCCCAGATCGAGGAGGAGGGTGCGCGCGAGCTGCGGGCGCCGCTGCGGTTCTGGCTGGAGAGGATCCAGGCCCGAGTGGATGACGGATCGCCTCCGGTCGATTACGCGCGGCCGCGTTTCGGGGTGCAGCTGTACCGCCTGAGCCAGGCGCCGCTCGAACCCTTTGACCGGGTCGAGCTGCTGGCGCCGCCGCCCCAGTGGCTGAATGGCGAGGCCGAAGGCGATTACTGGTTCTCGGATCGTGAGCGGGAGGCCCTGGCCCAGGAGTTCGGTATCCGCTCGGGGGAACGCACGCGCCTGGAGCGCGAGTCTTCGTTCCGGCTGTGGTGGGCCGCCGCACGGGAAATCCGCATCCGGGATTCCCATTACGAGTGGGATGGCCGCGAGCGGGAAAGCCTGCTGCCGCTCCTGACCCTGCTGGGCCTGGGCGGCGGGCCCGACGCTCCCGAGCCCGAGCCCCGCGAAATGGGCTCCCACCCCCGCTGGCAGGCCAGCTACGGCCCTCCGCCCGCGTTGTCCCACCAGGAGATCGAGCTGGGCCCCGATCCGTCGCGGATTTCGCGCACCTCCGGCCTTCCCGAGGTCCGCGCCACGGAGCTGGACCGGGTCAGCCGGTGCAGCTTCCAGGCGCTGGCCCAGTCCCGCTGGAAGCTCCATGACCTGCGCCTGCCCGAGCCGGACCTCTGGCCCGACCAGAAGGGCAATGTGCTCCACCGGGCCGTGCACCTGCTGGTGGAATCGCGCCAGGGCCACGAGGGCTTCGGGCTGACTCCGGCCCGGGCCCTGGACCAGGCCTGGGAAGACGAGAAGCCCCGCGGCCTGATCCGCGGTCGGCGCCTGGCCGAACACGCGCGCCGCAAGCTCCTGCCGGTGCTGGAAACGTTCTGCGCCAAGGAGCTGGAGTACGCCAAGCGGTCCGGCGCGCGCGTGCACAGCCTGGAAGGGCCCGAGCTTCGTCTCGATTTCCCGGAATTCACGGTGCTGGGCCGACCCGACCGCATCGACGAGCATGACGACGGGCTGTTTGTCCTGGATTACAAGTCGTCATCCGCCCTGGCCAAGGGCCGACAGATGATCGACCTGGGTTACCGGCTGCAGCTGCCGTTCTACGCCGTGGCGGCACGGCGCCAGCTGGGCAAGCCCGCGGTGGGCGTCCAGTTCGTGGAGCTGAACCGCAAGGGCGCGCGCTCGCAGGGCATCTTCTTCAAGAAATGGAATGGCAAGAATCCGGGCTGCCTCACCTCGACCACCGCGCGGTCCACCAGCCTGGTGCCAGAACATCCCGAAGACGTGTGGCCGCGGATCGAGGAGCAGATCCAGCTGCAGCTTCGGGACTATTTGTCCGGTCGCTTCAGGGCGCTTCCCAAGGACAAGAAGGAATGCGATTCCTGCAGCTTCATGGACTTGTGCGGTTTCCGCAGGAAATTGGCCCCGAACGGTGCTGAGGCGGGCGAGGAGGAATCCTCGTGAGCACGCTGGACCGGCTTTCGCCCGAGCAGCGGCAGGTGGTCGAGACCTGGGGCCAGGGCCTGGCAGTCCTGGCCGGCGCGGGCTCGGGCAAGACCACGACGCTCGTGGTGAAGTGCCAGGAGCTGCTGCGGCGCAAGCCCGATGCCCGGATCGCGGCGGTGAGCTTCACCGAAAAGTCGGCCAGCGACCTGCGCGAGAAGCTGTCGCGCAGGCTTCCAGGGCCGCAGCCCCTGAAGGGCCACTGGGTGGCCACGATCCACGGACTGTGCTCTTCGGTGATCCGCGAGTTTCCGCGCGAGGCGGGCTTTGACGGCGAGGAGTCGATGATGTCGGAAAGCGACTCCCAGCTGGTCTGGGAGCGCGCGCTCAATGCCCTGTGGTTCGAGGAGCTTCCCGACACCGTGGGCCCGGCCCTGGAATGCCTTCTGGAGCGCGAGGGGCGATCGGGTGTGGAAGGCTTGCTGCGGCGGACCCGCGAGCTCCGGCTGTTCGGCCTGCTGGATCGGCTCAAGGACAGCCCGGAGCCGACGTCCCGCGCGCTCGTCACGCTTTCGGAGTTCGTGTTTGGCCGCTACGACCGGTTCAAGCGGCGCCGAGGCTCGCTCGACTTCAATGATCTGGAGCAGGGTGCAGATCGTGCCCTGGGCCACGCCCACGTGCGTGAGGCCCTTCAGAAGCGCTTTGATCTGGTCCTGGTGGACGAGTTCCAGGACACCAACCCGCTGCAGGCCGGGATCCTTTGGCGGGTGGCGCGCCCCGGTGGCACGAACCTGTGCGTGGTGGGTGACCCGAAGCAATCCATCTACCGGTTCCGCGATGCCGACGTGAGCGTCTTCGAGGAGCTCTGCTCGCAGCTGCCCCAGCGCATCAGCCTGACCTGGAATTTCCGCAGCCGCCCGGGGATCATCGATTTTTCGAACCGGGTCTGCGCTCCGGCCTTCGAGGTCTCGAAGCTGACCTACGAGCCTCTGGTGCCCAAGCGCGAGGTGCATCCCGAGGGGTTGCCTCCGGTGGAAAGGCTGGAGGTTTCGGACCCCATCGAGCTGGCGCGCGCCATCCGCGGCGAGGTGGAGCGCGGGATTCCGCTCGAACAGATGGCCCTGGTCCTGCGCAAGATCCGCGGCAACGAGCATTGGCTGAAGGCCTTGCAGGCCGAGGGCATTCCCCTGGCGGTCGGAAGCGGCGGGCTTTTCTGGGAAGACCCGCGCGTGCGCGAGCTCTCGGCGCTGATCCAGTGGTGGGATCAGCCGGGCAACGCGCTTTCAGGTGCCGTGTTCCTGCGCGCTCCCTGGGTCGCCGTTCCGGATGCGGAGCTCGACGCCTGGGTGAGGCAGGATCCCACGCTGCAGGCACCGTTCTTTGCTTCGTCCCATCCGGTGGCGCGCCTGCTGGGTTCGCTGCGCGGACGCACCCTCCGGCCGGCTGAGCTCATCTTGCGGCTGCTCGACGAGCCTGGCATCGAGGCCGAGCTCGGGGCCCAGGCGCTGGGGCTCTGGCATCGCCTGGAGGAGTGGAGCTCGCGCGGCATGGAGTTCCATGCCGTGGCGCTGGAGCTCCAGGATTGCCTGGCCCAGGGGCGCCGCGAGCGCGATGTGCCGCCTCCCAAGAACCGCGGCCAGCTGCTGGTGCTGACCATCCACGGCTCCAAAGGCCTGGAGTTCGACCATGTCATCCTGGTGGATCTGCCGCCCAAGGTGCCGCGTCCGGGGGAGACCCCGCTGCTGTTCTGGGACCGGTCGCGCGGAGCGTTCCTGGGTCGCCGCACTCCCGAAGGAGACCGGGACCGCAAGGACGCCGAAGAGCTTCTTTGGCGCGAGGACGAAAAGGCCAAGGCCCTGGCCGAGTCCAAGCGACTCTTCTACGTGGCTCTGACCCGCGCCCGCGAGCGGCTTTGGCTGGTGTACCCGCCCACGGTGGGTGAGGGCGCCGAGCTGGGGCCCGAGGTGCTGGACAAGGACTTCTGGCGCGGCTGGATCGAGACCTCGGGCAGTGCCCCCGCGGCGCTGCTCCAGGCGCCCCAGGCCCGCGGCGCTTCGCCGGGCGGGCAGGCGCTCCCTGCCACCGCCGAGGCCGGAGGCCCGGGCGCCTTGACTCCGGCAGATGTTGGGCAGGTCGAGCTGTTCCGCCCGCGCTACAGCGTGACCGAGTGGAACCTGCTGGGCCGCTGCGCGCGGGCCTACGAGTGGACCTCGGTGCGTCCCAAGCTCCTGCCCCCCCAGCTTGCCTCCCGGCGGAGTGCCTCGGCCCAGCCCGCCGGTTTGGCCCCTGACACCGAGGTGTCGCACCAGGAGCTGGGCACGCAGGTGCACCGGTGCCTGGAGCTGGGGGACTGGGATGGCCTGCGTGGACTGGAGCAGTCGGTCGGCCCAGACCGGCTTCGGGCCCAGCCTTTGATCGAGTGGGGCCAGTCGCACCCGCTGATGGCTCCGGCCGACCGGTCCCTGGGACGGCGGGTGTGGACCGAGTTTTCGTTCGAGGTCCCGGTGGGTGGCGAGTCGCTGGTCGGGTCCATCGACCGGCTGGTGCAGGACGGGGACCGCTTCACGCTGGTCGACTTCAAGGTCACCCGCAAGGCCAAGCCGGCCGCTGAGCTGATCGAGGCTTACCGCAACCAGCTGGCGCTTTATGCGCGCGCAGTGAAAATCCTGGCTCCCGAGTCGCAGGGAAATCTGGATATCCTGCTCGTGAACATCACGCCTGGAGCCGTGCAGTGTGTTCCGGTCGAGGTGTCGGACTCCGCCATTCCCGACGAGCTGGCCCGGCAAGCGGCCCGCATCGTTTCAGGGCACGCCGGGGTGCCGAGTCCCGGATCGCTTTGTGGAGTCTGTGATTTCCGTTCCAGCTGCCCGGAGGCAGCGCGCGCATGACGAGCCGAAATTCGAAGACAGGGCCCAGGGTCCTGGATCAGATCCGACTGAGCGTGGTGACCTGCACCCGGCAACGCGCTTCAGTCCTGGAAAGCCGGAGCATGGCCTCGGTGCTGGCGCAGTCGTGCCCCGATTTCGAATGGGTGCTGGTGAACGACGGCGGAGACCTGACCACCCGTCGGCTGGTCGAGAAGCTCGATGATTCGCTTTCCATCAGCTACGTCGAGATGCCCCACCCGGCGACGGGCTTCGGGCTTTGCTACGCGCGGAACCTGGGCCTGCTGGAGGCCCGCGGTCCGTGGGTGGTCTACCTGGACGACGATCACCAGATCGGGCCGGACTTCGTGGGCGACCTGCTGGCGCGGATCGAGAGCGATCCGGGGCTCCGGTTCGGTGTGACCGGCCAGCTGCGCCGGGATTCCGGGGGGCGCGACCAGCATTGGCCCGCGGCTGAAATCAACGCCTTGGACCTGATCCGCTCGGCGCAGCCGGGCTCGCGGCTGGGCTTCGACGCCAACGGGTTCTTCCACCTGCGCTCGCGGTCTCCGCGCTGGAATCCGGAGTACCGGCTCTACCGCGACGTGGAGTACCTGCTTCAATGCGTGGACCGGTGGGGCGAGGGGGCTTTCCGTTCGTTCGATCCGCCCACCCTCCGCATGAACGTGCCCGAGCCTGGAGCGTCCAGCGCCCTGACGGCGCAGCAGAAGACCGAGGAGTGGGGGCGTTTCTGGGAGCGGCGTTCCCGGTACCCGACCCTGCTGGCCCACCCCGAGCTGCTTCAAGGATCCTGATCGCGCAGCCTCGCGGTATCCAAAAATGAAGCAGGGACTTCCCGTTTCCGGGAAATCCCTGCGTTCGATCCGTCCAGGACTCGTCCAGACCTCACGGATCCTGCCGTGAGGGGAATCGTCCGCTGTCCGTTTCCGATCGTTTCCGGTCCACGTTCGACCCTGGGCTCCGGGTCTTGACTCAAGATGCACTGGCCCCTGCGTCCGCTGGCGCGTTCACAGCCGGAAAGAGTTTCGATCAGCTCCGTACGGCGGGCGACACCCCTCTCCGGGGGGAGGGAAGGGGAAGGTCGCCTTGCCGAACGATCAGAGCAGGACCTGGTAACCGCGTTGCGTGTTGTTCAGGTAGAGGAACACGCCCGAGCCCCGGTCCGGGGTGATCAGCGTGGTACCGCTGTGGCCGTAGTTGAGGGCCACACCGCTCACGCAGATCTGCTGCGGGTTGGGCAGCATCAGCGGGTTGTTGCCGTTGACGCCGTTGTTCACGCCACCGATGGGCAGGTAGCCCATCTGCACTTGCGAGTAGATGTCCTGGATCACGGCCGGGCTGAGGCGGATGGTGCCAGCGACCTGGGCGGGGCCCGGGGGATAGATTCCCGAGTTCATGCCGCCCATGTTGTAGCCCGTGCCGTAGCTCGTTCCGTAGCCCATGCCGTACCCGCCGTAGTAGTTCGGGTAGGGCTGGGACTGCGGAATGATGTTCATCGTGATGGAACCGTCAGCCGTGGTCGCGCGCGAGAACGGACCCATGCCGCCGCCGCCGATGCGGAGCTGGCCATAGGATTGACCCATGCCCGGAACCGCGCCGCCGATGATGTTCACCGCACTGAAGTAGACCTGTCCCGTGAACGGGATCGGTCCGGTGATCGGGGCGCAGCCGCTGATGCCGCTGTAGCCACCGATGCCGATGCCTCCGTTCAGGCCGCTGGCCATCGGGTCGAAATTGGTATTGCTTCTGCCGCATCCACCGAGGACCGCGGCCATGGAAGTGGTCAGGACGATGAGCCACTTCGAGCGATTCTTGCGAACCATAATTTCCTCCATTCCTTTACTGCTCTCTCGGGAAGGGGATAGAGCAAGGGCAATGCCAGGCGTGTCAAATTCGAGTCGCGAGGCATAAATGACCGCAACCCGTTGAAATTGCAAGCCTCATGAAAAGGGCCTGCTGTCGAATTCTTGGGCTCGCCCTGTCAATGAACTTTACAGGTGGCGAGCTGTGACTGCGCCCGGGGCGTGCCGCGGTCCTTGCGGAACTGGTCGATGGCCCGGGCCATGGCAATGCCCATCTTCATGCGGGTCAGCGGCGTCAGGACCCTTTTGCGGTCCATCTGGCTGGACATGAAGCCTGCCTCGATCAGCGCCGAGGGCATGTCGGCGCCGAGAAGCACATGGAAGAGGGCCTGCTTGACCCCGCGGTCTCCGCCGGTGGCCAGCACCAGGTGGTGCTGCAGACCGCACGCCAAACGCTTGGATTCCGAGAGGTTGGCGTCCAAGGTCAGGTCCTTCAGGATCAGCGCCACATCGGGCGTGTCTCCTCCGGCCGACGGCAGATTGGGTCGATTGGCGGTGTTCTCCAGGTAAGCCAGCCGCTGGGAGCTCTCATTGGACGTGTTGTTCAGGATGTAGGTCTCCACCCCGTGGGCCACGATGGGGGCCCCGCCGGAAGGCGTCGAGTTCATGTGGATGGACAGGAACAGGTCGGCCTTCAGGCGGTTGGCCAAGGCCGTCCGCGCTGAAAGGGGCACATCGTGGTCGGTTGTGCGGGTCAGGGTGACCTGGATGCCCTTGAGCTTCAGGTGGCGCTGGGTTTCCAGGGCCAGCGCCAAGGTGAGGTCCTTTTCGGCCACCTGGATGCCGCCCACGTCGGCCAGGGCACCGGTGTCCTGCCCGCCATGGCCCGGGTCGATGACCACACGGAACGGCTGGGCGGCCAGTGCCGAAGGGGAGGTCAGTGCCGCCAGGGCGATGAGGGCAATCCGTCTGCGTGACATTGAGCTTCCTTCCAGCTTATGGGACACCCTCGGACATGGGCAAGTTCGGGGAAGGTCTGGATCGGCTGGAAAGCTGGTTTGAGCGTCAAAAACGCGTCCTGCCGTGGCGTGACGAGCCCTCGCTTTACCGGGTCTGGGTCTCCGAGATCATGCTTCAGCAGACCCAGGTCGTGACCGTGGTGCCTTATTTTGAGCGGTTCCTGGCCCGATTTCCCACCGTGGAGGCCCTGGCCCGGGCCCCCTTGGACGACGTGGTCGTGGCCTGGGCGGGCCTGGGCTACTACTCGCGCGCCCGCAACCTCCACCGGGCCGCGATCCAGATCGTGGAGCAAGGCTTTCCGCAGGACCGCGACGGCTGGCTCGCGGTGCCCGGGGTGGGGAACTACACGGCCGGCGCCATCCTCTCCATTGCGTTGAACCAGGTGGAAGCCATCCTCGACGGCAACGTGGAGCGCGTGCTGTCGCGGGTGCGTGCCGTCCGCCGCGACCGGGGAGACGCGCCCTACAAGGAGCGACTGTGGCGCCTGGCCAGGGTCTTCGTGGAGCGCGCGGCGGCCCGGAGCATCGCCCCGCGGGTGCTCAACCAGGCGCTGATGGAGCTGGGCGCGACCTTCTGCTCGCCCAAGAAACCCCAGTGCGGCCTCTGCCCGCTGGGAGACCTGTGCCGTGCCCGGGCCCTGGACGAGGTCGAGGCCTTTCCGCCCCGCAAGAAGCCCAAGCAGTGGGTCGCGGTGCGCGAGGAGTGCGACGCGCTCTTCGACGCTGCCGGGCGGGTGCTGGTGAGGCTCCGCGCCCCGGGCGAGTGGCGCGCGGGCCTGTGGGATCTGCCCGAGAGCCCGGCCCAGGCCGGAGTGACGCCCACTCCGCGCGAGGCCCTGGGCCAGGTCGAGTCGCGACACGTGGTCACGCGCCACAAGATCACGCGCCTGACCCGCGTTTGGCGCGTGCCGGCCGACCCGGGCCGGGCGTTGGCCGACCCGGGCACGAGCTGGCGCTGGGTCGATGCGCGTGAGCCGGGAGTGGCGGTGGGCAGTGCGCTCAAGAAGACGCTGCAGCTCATCCTGGAACGTTACGCCGAGCTTCGCGTGCCGACGGATCATTGACGCTCTCAAAACGGATCCGGTTTTGGCCGAAGAGGGGAGGCTGAGGAGGCTTTCCCTGCATCGGAAACCGGGAGTGCGCAAGCTGCTGAAGAGGGCCCTGCGAGTCGGGATATTCCTGCTCGCCCTTGCGCCTTTTTCCGTCCACGCGGCCTCCCGGCTGACCGCCAGCGAGCGCGCTTCACTGCTCAAGCAGTACCTGGTCTGGGCCAGAACCCAGTCGCAGCTGGAGCGGCACGGGGTGACTCCCGCGCTCGAGCAGGCCTACGAGCAGCTTCGTCGCTCGGACGAGGTGGGAGCCAGGAGGACCCTGGCCGTGCTCATGTCACGCATGCTTTGCGACAAGGGCTGCCGCGAGCCCAGGCCCCAGGATCTGGCCAATCGCAACGGCACGATCGAAAGCATCCTGCTGGACCTTTACGCGCGCCAAAGCCCGGCACTCCTCCAGGAGTTCGCCGGGCGCCAGGTCGAAGCCATGCGCGACCAGTGGACCCGTTCCATCGAGCGCAACCTGGATTCCTGGAAGCCCCCGCTGAGCTTCGCGGAACGCACCCACTTTGCGCCCCAGAACCTGCGCGTCAGCTTCGACCAGCTGGCCGCGCGGGCCCGAAAGGATCTGGCGCTGGCCCGTGCCCTGCTCCAGCCCTCGGGCCTGAGGCGGCTGCAGGGAATGCTTTGGGATGCGCTGGCACCGGCGCTGCTGGACCGTTCGCAGCCCAAGGGCTATTTCCTGGGCCAGCAGGTGCTGGGCCGGATGATGGGCGACTTCGTGCGCGAAAAGCGCTGGCCCATCGAACGCAAATACCCGGTTGGCTTGCCTGACGACGGCAGTGTCACGACCGTGGATTGGGGCGATGTCTTCGTGGTCAACGCTCGCGACCTGGCCCGGGCAGCCGACGCGCAAGCCTGGAAGACCGCGGCCATCGCGGTTCCGGCGGCGGCTGGTGTGCTGGCGTCGACGATCCTGACCGGGGGCGCCTCGCTGGCGGCTGGCGCCTTGGCGCTCGCGGGCGGAGCCGGGGTTGGCCTCAACGACCTGGTGGAGCACTACCGGAAAGACGTGAACGCATCGCCCTTGGACGCCGAGTCGCGGACGCAGGCGCTGCTGCTGGCGCTTTCCATGGGCTCCGGGGGGCTTTCGAACCTGGCGCGTTCGGGCAAGCTGGCTGCGAACCTGGTTAACCTGGGCTTGTCGGCACGGGCGGCAACCCAGGTCACCCGTGCCGTGGGCGTGCTGGCCCGGAGCGGGCTGTATGGAACCCTGACCTTCCAGGGTGCCCTCGACGTGATGCAGGCCAAGGACGCATTCCAGCGGGGAGACTCCGAAGAAGGCACCCGCATCCTGATGCTCGGGCTTCTGAACCTCCTGCCGGGCGGAATCGAGGGCTTCAAGGAAGCCCGGGTGCCTTGCGCCAACCTGCCTTCCAGGCTTCCCGCCGTGCGCAAGGCGGTCAAACCGTCGCAGGAATCGCCGCAAACTTCCTGTCCTCCCGGAGCCGAGGCTCGCCCCGGGGCGGTCGTGGCCTTGGCGGCCGAGATGGACGAGATCGGGAAGAGGGTCCAGGAGCCGCGCGACCGCTTCCAGCAGATCCGCGCACAACGGTATTTCAACTCCAAACCGCTGCGCCTGGACTACCGCAAAGCGGTCCT
>CANFHS010000046.1 GCA_947446835.1 Bacteriovoracaceae bacterium | reverse complement strand
GGGGGCACACCATGCCCGCGAACACCTGTCCGTCGAGGTGCCGCTTATGTGGGCCGAGTACCTGCTGCAGAACCGCCAGGACTCCAGGGTTTCCGGGCTGCTCGATACCCGCGACATCTGGATCATCCCGATGGTCAACGCCGATGGCGCCGAATGGGACATCGCCACGGGCAAGTACCGCATGTGGCGCAAGAACCGCCGCGACAACAAGGACGGCACCTTCGGGGTCGACCTGAACCGCAACTATGGCTACCGCTGGGGCACGGGCGGCTCGGACAAGGACACTTCGAGCGACATCTACATGGGCCCCACGCCTTTCTCGGAACCCGAGACCCAGGCCATCAAGCAGTTCATCGACGAGCGGCCGAACTTCAAGGTCCTCCTCTCGCTGCACACCTACTCGGAGCTGGTGCTCTACCCCTGGGGCAGCACCTACGACCCGATCGGCAATGCGCGCGATCACCAGGTGTTCGAGAAGATGGCAAACACCATGGCGGGCTGGAACCACTACACGCCAGAGCAGGCCAGCGCGCTCTACATTGCCAGCGGTGACACCACCGACTGGGCCTATGGCGAGCACGGCATCTTTGCCTTCACCTTCGAGCTTTCGCCCAAGAACACCTGGGGCGGCGGCGGCTTCTATCCTGGCGCGGGCGTCATCGACCGCGTCTTTGCCGACAACCTGAAGCCCCTGCTCTACCTGCTCGACACGACCGACAACCCGTACAAGGTACTGGATTCGCAACCCACGGGCTGGCTCAAGTCGTACGTCGAACCCCGCGTTTCCTACGACCTGATGTGGGAAACGCACCCGATGCGTTTCTGATTCCAGAGCGCGGAAAAAAACAAAGGCCCGGAAGAGATCATCTCTTCCGGGCCTTTTGCTTGGGGCGACCTAGCCCAAAGGCCAGGCCGCCTCGCCCAGGAATTGCTACTGCGCTCCCTAGGGGGTGCCGATCCTTTAGGGGGGGGGGAGGAGGATCGGAACCCGAACTCTGTCGGACAGTCAGTCCAGGCGCGTTAAATATAGGCGGCGCGTCAGTTTGTAACCTAGATTTTTCAAATAAGAACCTATCAGAAATCCTGATAGATAGCGCAACCCGAAAATCGATCTAAAGATCCAGGATCATGGGCAAAACGGTCGGCTTGTGGCCAACATTCCGCTCAAAAAACCGCCTCAGCTCGACCCGAATGGTCTCCTGAAGGTCCGTTTCGACCCGACCCTGCCTGAGCTCGTGCTCGTAATCCACGATGAGCTGGCGGCAGATGCGACGGGCCTCATCCAGAAGGTGAGGAGCGACCGACTCATGGGCAAAGCCCTTGGACACGATCTCAGGACCGGCGATCACCCGGCGGGTTTCCTGGTTGCGGACCATGAGCGCAAACACGATGCCTCGCTCGCCCAGGATGCGCCGATCCTTCAGCACCAGGCGCGAAATATCGCCCCCCTGGCGTCCTTCGACCAGCACCCGGGGCTCCTCGATCTTGTCGACGATGCCGAAGTAATCGGTGGTGGCCTCGAGGATGTCGCCGTTCTGGGCGACCACCACGCGTTCGCGTTCCATCCCGGTTTCGCGCGCCAATTTCGCGTGATGCACGAGGTGGCGGTATTCGCCGTGGATGGGCAGGAAATAGCGCGGCCGCGTCCACTCGAGCATCTGCCGAAGCTCGGGCTGCGTGGCGTGACCCGAGGTGTGGATCTCGTGCACGGCCTCGTACAGCACCTCGGCGCCCTGCTTGAACAGGTTGTTGATCATGCGGCCAATGGCCTTCTCGTTGCCCGGAATGTAGCGGGAACTCATGATGACCGTGTCGCCCTCGTCGAGGCTGATCAGCCGGTGTTCGCCCAGGGAAATGCGCTGGAGCGACGAACCCTGCTCGGCCTGGCTGCCCCCCGAAAGCACGATCACGTCACGACGGGAGTGGCGATCGATATCCTCGACCGGAATGAGCACCGAAGGCGCATGTTGGCAGTAGCCCAGCTCCTGCGCGTGCCGGAGGTTCTGGTCCATGCTGCGACCGGCGATGGCCACCTTCTTGCCCATCCGGTGCGCCAGCTCGAGCACCTGGCCCACACGCGCCACGTTCGAGGCGAACATGGCGATGACGGTCAGGCCCTCGGCCGCCGCAAAGAGGTTCTCGAAGGTCTGGTAGATGCGGCTCTCACTCAGGCTGTGCTCGTGCCGCTCGACGTTGGTCGAGTCGCTCATGAGCAGCAGCACGCCTTCCTCGCCGGCCTTCTGGAAAAGCGACTCGTCCAACCTGGAGCCGTAGTACGGGGTCGGATCGATCTTGAAATCGCCGGTGTGGATGACGCGTCCCTGGGGGGTGTCGATGAAAAGCGCGAACGCGTCGACGATGGAATGGTTCACCGAGACGGGTGTTGCCGAGAAATGCCGGAAGTCGAGCTTGTCGCCCATCTTGAAGGTGCGGATCTCGGTGTCGGATTCCAGCCCATGCTCCTTGAGGCGCTCGCGCACCAGCATGGAGGCGAACGGCGAGGCGTAGACCGGGGCCCGGATTCCCGCCTTCAGGGCAAAGGGCAGGGCGCCGATGTGGTCCTCGTGGCCGTGGGTGATGAGGTAACCCGACACCTTGTCCTTGCGCTCGCGCAGCCAGGTGAAATCGGGAATCACGAACTCCACCCCGAAGTTGTCCAGGTCCGAGAACATGAGCCCGCAGTCCACGACGAGGATCTCGTCCTCGTACTCCAGGATCATGCAGTTCATCCCGATTTCCCCGAGACCTCCGAGCGGCAGGATCCTGAGTGGGCTTTTCAAACGAAGCTGACCTCCGCCGCGCCCATTGCGTTCGGGCCGTCCACCAGCTGGCGGACGCGCGCGGCAATGACATCGGCTCCAATATCGGTTTCTTCGCCCACCACCAGGTCCGCGAAAGCCCGCGTGGGCTCGAGGAACTCGTGGTGCATCGGACGGACCGTGTCGTAGTACTGGCGAATGATGCTGTCGAGCGTGCGACCCCGTTCGCGGACGTCGCGATGCAGGCGCCGGATGAAGCGGATATCGGCATCCACGTTCAGGAACACCTTCAGGTCGAACAGGTTCCGCACCGCCGGGTCCCAGAGCGTGAAGATGCCTTCCAGGAGGACCGCACGGCAAGGGCCCACCAGCACGGTCTCGTCGGTCCTGCGGTTGGACTTGTAGTCGTAGACGGGAGTGGCCACCGTTTCGCCGGCCTTCAGGCGCTCCAGGTGCTCATGAAGCAGGGCCCAGTCAAAGGCATCGGGATGGTCGAAGTTGGGCTCCCCATGCACCTTAAGGTCGGGCGGCGGGACCGACAGGTAGTAGGAGTCCTGGTGCAGCAGCGCCACCTCGGGATGTGAGACCCTTTGCATGATCTTCTGGGTGAAGGTGGTCTTGCCAGAGCCGGATCCTCCGGCGATACCGATCAAATACATCGTTTGTTCAGGGCCGACGCGACTTCTTGAACTTCCGCGAAGGACTGCCTTTGGTCTTGAAGGTGGAGGGAATTTCCCGGTACCCGGCCAGGAATACTTGGACGGCGGCTTCTTTGCCAGTTTTTCCATCGTGCGGGATGCGCAGCCGGTAACCCGCCGGAATGGGCCGCCTGCCCGCCAGCACGGCCTCGCTCCAGGCCGGATTCAGGGCCCGCGTGCCCGCCACGTCCAGCCCCAGGAATCGGCCCAGGTCGGTCAGCCGGATGGCCTCGGGGAGCTCCATTTCCAGGTATTCGGGGGCCCTCAGGCGCTCCGTCTTCCCGAAATACCGCAAGGCATTGCGCTCCACCTCGATGGCGGCCAGGAGGCAGGCGTAAAAATTCGAGCTGGCAAAGCCGAAGCTTCGGCTGCGGTACTCGTCCACCAGGTCGCCCAGGTCCTCGGACCCCACCCGGCGCACGGCGCGCATCATCCCCTGGCGCCCGTGGTTGTAGGCCGTGACCGCGAGCGGCCAGGAGCCCAGGGACTCGTAGTTCAGCTTCAGCAGCCGCGCGGCCGCCTCGGTGGCCAGGATCGGGTCATTGCGCTCGTCCACGGCTTCGTTGATCCGGAGGAAAAACCGCCCCGTGGAGCGCATGAACTGCCACACGCCGCTGGCCCCCACCTTGGAGCGGGCCCGGATGTTGAAACTCGACTCCACGAAGGGAAGACGGGTCAGCTCGGTGGGCAGGCCTTCCTTCCGGAAGATCTCCTCCATCCGCGCCAGATACATGCCCGAAGCGCGGAGCCCTTCCTCGAAGCGGTCCCGCTGGCCCAGCTGGAAATGCAGGCGCTTGCGGTGGGCCGCATTCATGAACTTGTTGGGTTCGTTGACGTCATTGAAGAGCTCAAAGACCTTCTTTTCGTCCTCGTTCAGGGACTCGGGGCGGGCCTGCTTGCGGTGCACCGACATGAGCACCGCCTTCCACTTGCGCTTGGCCGCGCGGATCTGGCGGGTGTGGCTGCCGTCACGGTCCTTGAAATCCAGGACCTCGTAGACGTGATCGATGTATTTGGCGTCGTGAATGAGACCCTGGTGCGTGGCATACTGGGAATAGATGCGGGTCCAGAAATCGACGTTCACCTTGAGCTTGGCCGGTACCCCGAACTCGCGCGCCGCACTGGCCGTGGCCGTAGGCGCTGGCAAAGGCGAGGCCACGGGTGTGGGCGACGGCGAAGGAGTCACGCCCTGCGCCCAAGCCCAAACCGGAACCACCAGCCCCACCAGCCAAAGCACCCGCACGAATCGCATAAGGTCGGTCCATCCTACCGGAGCCCCGAAGGGTTTGTCTCTTGTGTGCTTCCTGACACTCACAGGAATTGGCGTGCTGGGGTCCGCGGCCGCGCAAGCCGCCCAGCCCCTGCGTCTGGCCATGGACCAGAAGCCCGCCACCCTGAACCCCCGCATGGCCCTGGACGCCGCGGGCCAGCGCCTGGGCTCGCTCCTGTTCCGCTCGCTGACCCGGATCAGCAAGGATCTGGACCCCGTTCCCGACCTGGCGTCGGGCTGGGAGTCGCTCGACGGCGAGCGTGTCTGGCGTTTCCGGATTCGGAAAGGAATCGCGGATCACGCGGGCCAGCCCATCGATGCGGCCCGGATGCTGGGTTGCCTGGAAGAGTACCGCACGGGCGGAGCCACCTCCCTGGTGGCCAAGACCTTTCCGGGCTGGAATGCCACCCGGCTGGAAGGCAAGGGCCCGGATGCCAAGATCCGGATCGAACTGTCCGAATCGGACCCCTACCTGCCCAGGAACATTTCGCTGCTCAGGTTCTTTGTGCCCGCACCGGGTGCGGCTCCCTGCTCGCCTCCACAGGACACGGCTTCGGTCATCGGCAGTGGCGCCTACCGCATCGCGGGTCCCGCGCCGGGACTCAGCCTTCCGGGCAATGTGCTGATGCTGGAACCGGTATCCCGGGAGGCGGGCCCGATCCGCGTGGAATTCGTGCGCGACGAGAACACCCGGATGCTCAAGGTGATGCGCGGGGAGGCGGATGCCATCCTGAACGCGCTGCCGCTGACCAAGACGCGCTGGGTGCAGCAGCACCTCCAGGAGCGCTTCGTGGTGCTGGAGCGGCCGGGCGTGACGGTCAGCTACCTGGCCTTCAACCTCAAGGACCCGATGCTGGCGCGACCCGAGGTGAGGCGCGCCATCGCACTGGCCACCGATCGCGACTCGATCGTGCGCTACAAGATGTTCGGCTTTGGCAGCCTGGCTGGAAGCCTCCTGTCACCCCTGCTTCCCGACTCGGCGCCCGTGGATTTTCCCTACGACCCGGCCCAGGCCGAAAAGATCCTGGACCAGGCGGGGCTGGTGCGCGGCAAGGACGGCGTGCGCATCCGGCTGACCTACCGGACCACCCCGGTGCGCGAAGGCAACGAAACGGCCCGCCTCTTCCAGGCCATGCTGAGGAAGGTCGGTATCGAGCTGCGCATCGAAGTGGTCGAGCCCGCGGTCTTTGCCCAGGCCGTGCGCAAAGGCGGCTACCAGCTGCACTCCTCGCGCTGGAGCGGCGTCTCGGACGCCTCCATCCTGTTCAATACGCTCCGCTCGGACGCCCTCCACAACCGCTGGGGCTACCGGCAGCCCTCCATGGACCTGCTGCTCGACCAGGCCCGCAAGGAACAGCGCCCGGCCCGCAGGCGCGAGCTGCTGGCGCGGGTGCAAAAGCAGGTGATGGAGGACCTTCCCTATTTCCCGTTATGGTACTGGTCCAACGCATTGATCCTGGATCGGCGCTGGCAGCAGTCCTCGGGTTTCAGGCCCGAGGACCTGTCGCTCAGCGGAGGCCTGGATCCGATGATCGGCCTGAGCGCCCATCCTCCCGGAGAAAAGTAGCCATGAGACGCGTCCTTTGCCCCGAGCTTCCGCGGCCCGGCCACCCGGTGGTCATCCCCGAACAGGAAGCCCAGCACCTGCTGAAAGTGCTCCGCATGCGCGCCGGAGAAACCGTCGAAGCCATCGACGGAAAAGGCGGGGCCGTCGAAGCGACCCTCGACCTGCGCGGCAAGCAGCTCCTGGCCCGCGTCGAGGAAGGCGACCTGGCGCCGACTCCGGTGCGTCAGGCCGGCAAGCTCGAGGTCGTTCCGCTCGTCCTGGAGATGGCCGTGCTGAAGGGTGATGCCATGGAATGGGCCATCGAAAAGGCCGTGGAACTGGGCGCCTCCGAAGTCCATCCGTTCATTTCGGCCAACACCGTGGTGCAGACGGGTCGAAAATCGCCTGAGGACTTCCAGGCGCGCTGGCAGAAGATCGCAGACCAGTCGCTCAAGCAGTGCGGCAGGCTCGAATCGCTGCGCATCCAGGCTCCTCGCTCTCTCGAGGAAACCCTGCGCCCGGTGCCGGACGGCGAATGCCGCCTGTGGTGCGACGAGACTTCGCGGGGTGAGGCGCCGGGGATCCTGGAGCGTCTGGGCGGCTCGCTTCTGCCTTCCCGGGTCAGGCTCCTGATCGGCCCTGAGGGCGGCTGGAACCCCAAGGAGATCGGCCTGCTCCAGGCCAACTCGGAGCGCGTGAGCCTGGGCCCCCTGGTGCTTCGCGCCGAAACCGCGGCCATCCAGGGCACCAGCCTGATTGCGGCCGTTTATCGGCGCAAATCTTGACAACTTTGCGACGTGAATGACAAATTCGCAGCATGGATGGACCCCTCGATTTCAAGCCTCTGACTGACGGTCTCGGATTCCATCCCTTCGCCGACGGCCTGCCTTACGCGCCGGTGCGAAAGACGCAGGCTCCGTTGCCGGAGGCCCAGCCCCAGCAGGGTACCGGCGCCGTCTCGGCCGGGCACGCGCGCTTTGCCACGCAGCTGCCCCGCGTGCCCGTGGCGCGCGTCTCGGTACCCGTGGCCAGCTCCCTGCCGCTGCAGGAATCGGCCATCCAGGCGCGAAACCCCCTGCCGGCCGCGCCCGAAAAATCTGGAGTCCCGGCCCCGGGCAGCCAGCCCATGCAGAGCTGGGCCTACCTTCCCAAGCGTCTTCTGGCCTACAGCCTGGACAGCGCCTTCAACATGGGCCTTTGCGCAGTGGCATTCGGGGGCGCGCTCTGGAAGCAGGGGATTCCGCCCGAATCATTGCTCAGCCCGGGGACCGTGGTGCTCTTCACCCTGTTCCTGCTGGGCTTCAATTGGGCCATCCTGACCGCCCAGGAAGTGGCCTTTGGCACCTCGCTCTTCAAGCGCCTCTTCGGGCTGGAGCTGGACGGTTCGGCCACGGCCATTTTTCTCAGGGCCTTCTTCTTTTTGCCGAGTCTGGGCTTTTGCGGCGTCGGCCTGCTGTGGGCCGGGCTGGATCGGCGCAGGCGTTGCTGGCATGACCTGGTCGTGAACCTGCAGCCCGTGGAAACCGCGCGGCTCTGAGAGGCACTCCAGACCATGGGAACCGTCGCTCAGCCTCGCCTCCGCACCAAGATCAAATCCACCCGCGCCCTGGCCCGGGTGCTGACGCAGCTTCGCGCGCGCCGGGGCAAGAAGCCCCGCGTGGTGTTCACCAACGGCTGCTTTGACCTGCTTCATCGCGGCCACGTGACCTACCTCGAAGAGGCCAGGCGCCAAGGCGACCTGCTGGTCGTGGCCCTGAACAGCGACGATTCGGTCCGGCGCCTCAAGGGACCTGAGCGGCCCCTGAACTCGTTGGCCGACCGGCTCGAGGTCATGGCGGCCCTGGGCAGCGTCGATTACGTGACCTGGTTTGAGGAAGACACGCCGCTGGAATCGGTCCTGGCGCTACGGCCCGACGTGCTCGTCAAAGGCGGCGACTACAAGCCTGCGGACATGGTGGGCGCGGCCGAAGTGCAGTCCTGGGGCGGAAAAGCCAAGGCCCTTCGCTTTGTCGAAGGCCAGAGCACCACACGGCTGATCGCCAAATCGCGCGGCGGCCAGCCGGTCTGAGCCAGTTCAGCTGACGGCGGGCAGGGGAAGCCAGGGAGTTGCACCCGCCATCGCGCGGACGTGCTGCAGGACGTCCTCGATCCGGAAGGGCTTGGAAACCAGGAAGTCCGCACCGATTTGGCGCGCCACCCGTTCAATCTGGTTGCTCCCCGAAAGGATGCCGAGCCGCGGGCGTCGCTCGCAGGGCGCCCCGTAAAGGGCCCGAACCGCCTGGGCAAAATCCGGTGCTGGAATGCCGTCCGTGTTCAGGTCGAGCAGGATCAGGTCGACGTCGGGATTCTTGCGGATGGATTCCAGGGCGTCTTCGCCCTTTTCAAATCCCTGGCAGTCGTAGCCTTCAAGCTCCAGGAGCATCTGTAGCCCCGTCCGAACCCCTTCATGATCGTCGATCAGTACTGCTCTCATCGAGCGCACTTGTAGCTAGCGACACGGAGTCCGACAACCGGATATTCCGGAATTAAATTAACTTAAAGCTTAATTCCGGCGAACCATCCGGTCAAAAAAGGTGACCGAAGTGAGCGAAATCCCGAACACCACGAGCACCGGGAAGGCGGCTCCCGAAGGGATCGAGGCGGCCCGGATAGCCGTGAAAGACTGGACAAAAAGGTTCTGGATGAAGATCCAGCTGAAAACGCCCCAGGTCAGGCCGATGCCCAGCAGCTGCGGCAGGCTGGCCTCACGGCCCGTGAAATGGGCATAAGCCACGCCCAGGACCATGCAGACGATTTCGTGCGCGACCAGGCCCATCCCGATGGCTCCCAGGTGCATGCCCAAGGCCGTTGCCCCGTTGCCCAGGAACGGAAGGGCCGCCAGCTTGACCGGGAACCAAAGCTCCTGGCCCAGGATGCGGGAAAGCACCATCGCGAACACCAGAGCCAGGATCCCTGCAAAAGCACCGGCCAAGGCGCCGGCGATCCAGCGCGCCCGGTCCTTGCGCAGCCAGATGGAGACGATTTCCCGGTCTCCTTCATTGGGGTCGTGAGCGATGTGCGAATTCGAATGGGCTTGCATGTGCATAACCTTTCCCTAACTCAAGTTGTTCGGCAGTTCCACCGTCAAGGACTGCCTGCGGGCCCGCCTCTGGGCCTGAGCCACCCGCCAGTCCTGGTAGGGCCCAAAGACCAGGATGCTGAAGCCGTTGACCAGGACCAGCGGCACGAAAAGGGGCCAGAATACGGCCCGATCCCGAAGCACCGGGGAAAGCCCGAAAATCGTGCCGAAATAAACGGCCAGGAAGAAGGCCCAGGTCCGGACCGACGAGCCAAGGAACCGACGCCTCAGCCCCGGCCTGGCCATGCCTTCCTGCACCAGGACCAGGGCAAGAACGCCCGCCAGCCAGACTGCCACAACGGCCCCCAGAAGCTGGGCAAAGCCCAACCCCAGGAACCGAGTTCCGATCAGCGCGGCGGCCCCCAGGCCCAAAAATCCGTTGATCCAAGCGATCATGGTCGGACCTCACCCTACCATGTAGAATCGGGAAATGTCCTTAGTCGTGGATGCCCATGCCCATATCCTTCCCGATCCCTACGGCCTGTCGCAGCGGACGCGCCCCCTGCGCGAACGGGCCCGCGGCCTGCTTTCTCCGCTGTTTTCGGCCCTGCATCAGGCCCAGACGTGGATCCGTGTCCTGCCCGAGCCCGTGCGCGGTCCCATGGACCAGCTGAGCTCGCTGGCCGCGCTGCCATCCCTGGCCCTGGCCTCGACCCAGGCCGACTTCCAGGCGCTCCTGGACCAGGGGCAGCTGGATGCCGCCGTCGTCATCGCGCACCCCCCCGTCATCCCGAACGACTTCGTGCTGGAGCTGGCGCAGCAGGATCCGCGACTCATTCCGGTGGTGAACCTGGGTAACCAGACCCACCACCCCGCTTCCACGCTGAAGCGGATGGCAAAAGAAGGAGCCCGCGCCCTCAAGATCCACTCCGTGGCCGACGGCCTGGAGCCCTCGGCAGAACTCTACACCGAACTTCTCGACACGGCGGCAGGGCTCGGCATGCCCGTCATCGTGCACACGGGCTGCATCCACATCACAGGAAGGGATGCGGGCCTGGGCCGCGCCGAGCGCTTTGCCCCCTGGTTTTCGCGCTATCCGGACACCCCTTTTGTCCTGGCCCACATGAACTACCACGAACCCGGAGTTGCGTTGGACCTGGCCGAGGACCACCCCAACGTGCGGGTCGACACCAGCTGGCAACCCACCGAAACCATCGCCGAGGCCGTGCGACGCATCGGGGCCGAGCGCGTGCTGTTCGGCTCGGACTGGCCCTTTGTGGGCCAGAACATCGAGGTGGGCCTGCAGCGCGTGCGCGAGGCCACGAGCTCGGGACTGATCACACAGGAGCAGCAGGACGCCATCCTGGGCCTGAACGCGGCCGCCCTGTTCGGCTGGAAGGCACCCACCCCATGAACTTTGCCGAGCTGAGCGCAACGCAGCTCCTGCAGTTGCCCCGCGAGCAGACGGTTTTTCTCTTTCCGGTGGGCGCGCTCGAAGACCACGGACCGCATTTGCCCCTGGGGCTGGACCTCCTTGAGGCTCGTGGCTTGGCCCAGGCCCTGGGAGCCCGGATCGAATCGGAGCTTCCCGGTTGGAAAGCGGTACTTCTGCCCGAGGCAGCGCTTTCGGTCGATGCCCAGACTTCGGCCCTGGCCCTGACCCAGCGTCCCCATGTGGTCCGGGACCATCTGGTGGACTCCTGCCTGAAGCTGGAGCGCGCGGGCTTCCGCCATTTCGTGGTGGTCACGGGCACCCTGGGCCCGCGCCAGCTGAGCACCCTCGAGGACGCAGGACGGCTCTTCCATCGCAGAATCCGGGGCTTTGGGCTCCTGAGCAGGCTCCTGGGCCGCGGATCGGCAAAGGCCACGCTGGTCTGCGCGCAATCGGCGCTGGTGAGCCGCCAGGAAGCGTTCCGCTCGCCGCTCTGGCCCGAGGCACCCGAGCACGGCGGCGCTCGCGACACTTCGGTGGCATTGCACCTGGCGCCCGCACTCGTGGGCACGGGTTGGCAAGCGCTCGGGCCACTCGACCGGGCAGCCCGCGGCCTGGGCCACGCCTGGAGGCTCCGCTCAGGCCAGGTGTCAGGCTATGTGGGAAATCCTTCCCAAGCCTCGGCGGAAAAAGGCCGCGCCCGTCTCGAAGCCGACACCGACACCCTGGTGCCCAAGCTCCGGGCGGTCTGGAGCGGCAGCAACCCGGATCTGGTGTTCCGCTCCTGGGACTCGATTTTTCCGCCCAACCGCAGCTTCTTCAAGGCCTGGGTGCTGGCACTCGCGCTGGTGACCTTGATCGGCGCCTGGGTCTACCTGAACGTGCAGGTCCTGACCCAGTAGTCAGGCCGTGGGCGCCGGAGCCTTGGGCGCGGCCACCTGGGTGGGGTCCTTGTAGTAGACCTCCTGGTGGATGGACTCTTTTTGCACGCCCTTTTCGGCCAGGATGCGTTTGACCTCGTCGATCATCGCGCTGCCGCCACACAGGTAATACTCGGTTTCCAGCCACGGGAACTCCTGGCCCTGGGCGCGGAGCCAGTCGGTCACCCGGCCCCGGAAACCTTTCCAGGCATCGGTCGTAGGGCGCGACACGCAGGGAGCCCAGGTCACGCCCGGACGCCCGGTGAACTCATCCAGGTACAGGAGTTCGGCCTCATCCCGGACGCCCAGGAGCGCGACCGTGCTGGCGGGCGGATTTTCGGCCAAGGCCCTGGAAAACACCATGCTGCGGAAAGGCGCGATGCCCGTGCCCGTGGCGATGAAGCAGGCGTGGCGGCCCGGCTTGGGCTCATAGGTGAAGTCGCCATAAGGGAAGAAGCCCCGGAACTTGTCGCCCGGGCGCAGCTTGTAGAGGTAGTTCGTGCCCGGACCGCCTTCCACAAGCTTCACGCAAAGCTCGATGGGCCGCACCTCGGGGCCCGAGGCAATCGAGTAGGCCCGGCGCAGGTCGCGCCCCTTGGGGCCCGCGCCCGGGATCACCACGCTGACGAACTGGCCCGCCTCGAATTCCACGGGTTTGTCGCCTTCGAAGGTAATTTCAAACACGGTCGGTGTAAGCATCCGGAAACTTTTGACTTCGCAGTTCAGCTCAATGGCGGGCATGAACGCCACATAGCATTTGACGGGCGGTTGTGCTACCTCCCACGGCCATGCTGGGCTTGAGTATGGGTCATCTGGTGATTCTCGCGGTCGTTGTGCTGCTCTTCGGCAACCGGAAGCTTCCGGAACTGGGACGCGCGCTGGGTTCGGGCGTGGGCGCTTTCAAGCGCGGCCTCGAAGGGCGAGACTGGGAAGACAAGGGCGGCGACCGCTCCTGAAGACCTGCCCTGGACGGGGAGGCGCCGCCGTGGGGCGCGCCGCTCAGGGAACAACGAACGAACGGCCCCGGCTGAAGGGGCTTGCCGACCCGCTCGAGGTCAGGCTGCGAACGCGCCACCAATGCGTGCCCGAGGGCAGCTTGGCCAAGGCCAGGAAATTGTCCGAGGCCGACCGTCTCTGGACCGCCTCATGGAAGGCCGCATCGCGCGCCACCTCCACCTCGTAGCCCGAAGTGAAGTTGGTCTTGCGCCAGGTCAAAAGGAACCCCTCGGAATCGTCGGAAGGACGGGCGAGGCGGGCTCCCGGGGCCGGGCTCATGGGCTGGGGCGGGCTGAAGTTGAACACGAACTCCTTCGGGCCCGAGCCCAGGGCAAAGCCCGAAGGCATCAGCGCCTGGACTTCGTAGGTGAGCTTGCCGCCCGTGACCCTGCCCGCGCTGAGCAGGACCTTGGGCTCGCGGGTCCGGAGCCAACGGACCGGCGCGGGGCCGCTGCCGGTGTGCGGGCCCGAAACCCTCACCCGGTACTCGCGCGCGCCGGGGACTGCGTCCCAGTGCAGCGAAATGTCGAACCGGGTCAGCGGCTCTCCCTGGTAGAGGTTCGAGTCCACCGACCTGCCGCCCACCTGGGGCGACGGGACCGAGAGCCCCGGAACGACTTCCAGGACCCGGAACCCCAGGTTGCGGTAAGCCGACACGCCCGACACCCTGAGGTGGTAGCTGCCCGGGCGATCCAGGTGCATCTCGGTCCTGCCGCGAGCACCGCTCCACTGGAGGGGATCAACGGGGAGGGGGGCTCCGTCCTCGGCGCCCGACTCCTGGAGATC
>CANFHS010000045.1 GCA_947446835.1 Bacteriovoracaceae bacterium | reverse complement strand
GATTCTCCGCCTTGGGCTGGTTCAGGGTCAAGAATCGGCCCCGGCCTTTTGCGCCGGATAAAGGGCCACGCCCAACTGGTACACCCGTTTGGGGCGGCCCGTCTCCAGGGCTCCCGCCAAGGAGCGCACGAAATCGCGGATCATCTCCTTGGCCAAAGGCAGCTGCTCCGGATCGACCGCCACGGTCAGGGAACGCATGCAGCGTTCCTCGACGGGGTCCTGGTCCAGGGACCGGATGGCGCGCTCCAGGATCTGCCGATGGTAAGAGCGCAACGCCGCATGGGTCTTGCTGGGCGACGCGGTTCCCACACTCAGGCTCTGGCTGCTTCTGCGAAGCACCCCTTCGGCCTCGACCAGAAGGCCCGCACGGATCAACCGCTCGATCCCGCTCTGGACCACCGGCTGGGGCAGGTCCAACACGCGGGCAATCCAGGCCGCGTCAGACTGGAACCCTTCGACCTGGGTCAACTCGAAGATGGCAAAGTGGTACCACTCCGACAGGATCTCGAAGTCGTCGATCTCGACCTTCTGCTCGGGCATCCACTGGCTGGCCAGCTTGCGGATGGCGGGGGAAATCCGGCTCAAGCCGCGCGATTTTTGCCTTTGGGCCAAGGAGCCCAGGAAAGTCTGCTCATCGTCCTGCGACAGGCCCAGGCGCTTGAGCAGACCTTGCGCGGTCTTGAGCGACGGGATGCGCTTTCCAGAAAGGATCTGCGACAGCGCGCCCGGACTGATCACCAACGTCCGCGCAAAGGAACGCAGGGAATAAGCCGCGTTCTTTCGGCATCGGGTCTCGAATTCCCGTTGGATCAAGGTGCGATAGGCGTCGCTCTTGGCCATCGCGCCGACTTAGCAAGATTTAATGCACTGCGCCAGTCAAGAAAGAGGCCGGTTCCGACGATACGGAAGCATGGAAAAGAAGTCTTCCGAGACCAAAGTGACCCATCTGTCCGAATATCGGGTAGTTGCCGAAGAGCGCCGCCGCCGCAAGGCCGAGCGCGTTTACCTGGCCCGCGAAGTAGCCGCCTACATGATCTTGCCGAACGGGGACCAGCGCTTCCTTTCGCTCATCGAAGTCGGCCCCGGCGGCTTCTCCTTCCAGGTGCCCATGGCCCGCCCCATCTGGACCGAAGGGGAAACGCCGAGCGCCTTCCATGTCCGCATCTTCATGACCCCCAAGACCTACATCGAGCTTCCGGCCACCCAGCTCAACGAGACGGTCGACGGTACCAGCCTGCGCTTTGGTTGCCAGGTCGACCAGACCGTCGCGGCCTACGAAGCCTACAAGGCCTGGGTGAGTTTCCTGGGCATCTACGTCAAGCACGGCAAGACGCTGGCCGACGGCGGCAACGACGCCGCCTGAGCGGCACTCAGACCCTCTTTAGCCGGAAGCCCACCCGCGTTCCGGTCTTTCCCGGCCCCTGCCCGGCATGATGGCTGCTCCAGGTCAGCTCGCCGCCAAAGCTCCGCACAAAGTAGTGCATGAGCTGGAACCCGAAGCCTGAGCCCGACTCGCCACGCACGCCGGGGCGGCTGACCGCCTTGCCATCGGCCCGGAGCGCCCGCTGCACCTCCTCAGGAATGCCAGTGCCGTCGTCCTCCACGCTGATCTCGACCGCATCGGGGTTCTGGAACAACAGGACCCGCACCTGCCCACCCGGGCTGGAAAACTTGATGGCATTCGAAAGCGCATTGCCGAGCACGCTGTGCACGAGCGAGGTCAGCTCCGCACGCACGCTCAATCCCCCGGATTCGCCGGCCCGGGGCAGGACGAGCTCCACCCTCTTTTCGTGCGCCACCCGGTCGAACAGGAAATAAAGGGTATCCAGCACATCCTGGAGCTTCACATCGCCCAGCACCGGGCGATCCGCCACTTCGACCGATCGTCCCTGGTTTCGGGCAAAGCTCAGGATCTGCTGCTGCTCCTCGACCGCCTTGAGGACCGCATCCCAGTTCACAGGCTTGCCCCGCCGGGCCTGCTCAGCGTGGCTCACCACCGCGTGCAGGGGATTGGCGATGTCGTGGCACACCATCTTGATCAGATTTTCCAGGTGTTCCGCCCGCCAGGACTTCTTCAGGGCCAGGACGCGGTCCTTCTCGACCATGCGAACGCGCTCGGAAATGGCAAAAGCCAGGATCACCATTTCCAGCGTGTTGAAGATTTCCACCAGCGAACGAGTGAACGAATTGTTCGGGAAATACCCGTAAGTCACCCCCTGGAAAAAAACGGTGCTGAACAGGAACCCTAGCCACGCCGCCAGGAAGTACTTGGCCTGGGCAATGCCCCTGCGCACGCCCAGGACTCCGGAGACAATGATCAGCGCCACGGTCAGCAGGATGAGCAGGTCATTGGTGGTTCCTACCAGGAGCGGGAATCGGCGATATATGGGAGGTAGGGCCTGGATGCTGGCCGCCACAGCGACCACCGAGAGGCCCGCCTGGAAGCGCTCCAGCCGCGGGTATTCCTTGCGAAGGTTCAGGAAGTGCCTGCAGAAGTCATTGGCCGCCAGGCAAGCCAACGCTGCCGAAAGCGCGATGAAATCGCTGAAAAGCCAGGGCATCGGGATCAGGAAGTCGTACGCCCCGTTCAAGGTCGGCACCAGCACCAGCATGGTGCCCATCACCCCGATGTAGGGCGGAAAGAAGCGCTCCCGAAGCGCCCGGAAGATGAAATAAGTGTAGATCATCAGCGCGGCCAGGATGCCCACGTAGATTCCCAGGCCCAGATCCAGGTACCCGGAAAGCCGGTCGCTCACCTCGGGCTGCCCCAGGCTGATGTCCAGATCCAGGGGCTCAAAGCCCTGCACCTTGGCCACCAAGGTCAGGAGCTGGCCCTTGGGCAGATTGAGCTCGAAGGTCGGAGTGATGCGATGAAGACTGCCGCCTTCGCCCGCGTGTCCGATCCGGTAGCGTCCCTCCTGTACGAGGTGCCCCTGGGCATCAAAGACCGAAAGCTCGATCACTTGCAGGGTGCGAGGATGAAAAAGCAGGTGCCACTGCGTGAACGACGAGTCGTTCTGGACCGGGAACCGCAGCCAGACCGGCTCGCGGCGATACCCGAACGAAGACCCCTGGAGCTGGGGATTCTGCGAAGAACGGATCTGTTCAGGGCTCCAGCGCTGGGTTGCGGTCTCCAGCCAGGCATCCAGTCGGGCTCCGTCCAGGCCCACCATGGGCGAGGCATTTCCAAGACGGACGACGGCCTGCGGGGCGGCCTGCGCCTGCGCCACGCCCAGAATCAGCCCCAGGACAAGAATCCAGGAAGAAAACCTGACCCCACACACGCTTTCAGAATATCAAAAATGACTCGGCGCGTATATTTCAAAACTTAGCCTGTGTCCCTGGCCACCCACCCAGGAGGGGCGCGAAAAACAAGAGCCGATGAGCCCCGATCAGGATCAGGGGGCACACCGGCTCCAGCAAACTTCGGTTCAGACGAAAAACCTTTCAGGACGAAAAAACAGCGATCAGTCGAGCTTTTCAGCGTCCGTGCCGTACGTGCACGAACCGGCCTGGGCCTTGAGGGTCTTCGAAGCCGAGGCCGTGTCGTTCACGGTCTCCGCGCGAAGGGCAGCCCCCATGGCTTTGCGCTTGATGGCAGGCGGAAGCTCGTTGTCGGCCACGTTCCGGTAGATGACCGAGTCGCAAGCCTCGAAAGCGGCCTGGTCGATCTTGGTCACTTTACCGCCGTCGTTCTTGTAATAGCTGATGGCATGGGCGCTGAGGGGCGCGGCAAGCAGCAGCAAGGGAAGCAGATGACTCTTTTTCATGATTTTCCTCGCTCAGATCAGTTGAAGAAATATGCCAGCGACATGCTCAAACCAGTCGACTCAGCATTGCCGTTGGCAGCGAGAGTCCTGAGGTATTCGAGCTTGGCCGCTGCGGTGGCGACAGGCTTGTAGTTCAGGCCCAACGCGTAACGATTGCTGGCCTGGGCGTCCACGGCGGAACTGGTATCCTTGAAGGTGTCGACCATGAAGAAGGGCGAAAGCTGGCCCTGGCTGCCGACATCGAAGGCGTACGAAACGACCGTGTAGAAGCCGCTGACTTTGCCATCCAAGGCGGGATCGCCCTTCTTGGTGCTGGCATACTCGGCCCAGACCAGGAAGCGTTCAAAAGTCAGGTTCATTTCCAGCCCGAGCGGCGAAGTGCTGCCCGAGGTAGCGTCATTGTAACGGGCTGCCAGGGCAGCGACGGCAACCGAACCGTTGCTGAAGTTGGACTCCCAGGTGATCTTGCCACCCAAGCTCAGGGGCTGCTTGTCGTCGACGATCGTGATCTGACCGCCTGCGCCCTGGGTATAGGAAGCCTCGGAATTGCCGGTCCAGGCGTGGTACCGGAGACCGCCACCCAACTTGCCGTGGGCCAGAAGACCGATATTTCGGCCCTTGAACACGTTCTTCACCATCTGGGGTTCGGTGTAGGGCATGACCAGGTTCGGGTAGTGGTTCAGCTGCCACAGGGTCGGGGTCAGGTCCTTGCCCAGCTTCAGGTTGAAGGCCTTGTCGAACTTGGCTTCCGCGTAAGCGCGTTCGACGGCGATCTCGCCCACTTCGTCCGGGGCTCCCGTCATGGCTCCGTTGCCTTCGCCCGCGTCTTCGATGGCGGGAGCGTGGGCATATTCCACTTCAGCGATGAAGCGGAACATCTCGTAGTCGTGCTGGAACAGGAAACTGATCTGAACCAGCCCAATGGAAATCCAATGCAACAAATCGTTGCAAAAAAAAACCGGGCCCAAGGACCCGGTTTTTTACGTCCATTTTTGACTCAGACTTTCCCGAAAACTCAGGTTCCGAATTTCGAAGTCGCCTTGCCAGCTGCCGCGACCGGGCCTGCTCCCGGTTTCAGCGACACCACATTGCCTGGCGCTCCGGTGCCCGGTCCCGAATAGCTGTCCAGCACGGCCGCATTCCCGGTGATGAACCGGCGCAGATCCGACACGGCGTCCGCCAGGATTCGGTACTGCATCTCCAGGCGGGTTCCGGTCGAGGCGGCCTCGGTGGCGCGCTTCATGGCCTGGCTGGCCATCGAATCCAGCTTTTGCATGGCCCGGTTGGTCTGGGCGATGCCGGTCTCCTGCTGGATGGTCGAATTGGCCATCGAATCCACCATGGGGTTCAGCTTGCCGATGTTTTCGATGATGCGACCAAACGCGGTGGCGCATTCTTCGGAAATCTTCTGGCCTGCGCCCACCTTGTCGCGGGTCACGGCAATCGATGTGTTGACCTGGCTGGTGCTCTTGTTGATCAGCACCCGGATTTCCTGGGCGGCCTTGCCGCTCATCTTGGCCAGGTTGCCGATCTGCTCGGCCACCACGGCAAAGCCGCGGCCGTGTTCGCCGGCGCGGGCCGCCTCGATGCTGGCGTTGAAGGAAAGCATGCGGGTTTCGGCCACGATGTCATTGATGACCTTGGTCTTCTCGTTGATCTCTTCGATGACGTGGTTGATTTCCTGCAAGCGGTCATTGGCCTGGCTGATTTCCTGGACCGAGGACTTCAGGCTGCCAATGGTCTGCGCGCCCGATTCAGCACGCCTCTGGGTCTCGACCGCCGAACGAAGCACGTCCTGGACGCTCGAGGTGGTGTTGGCAATCATGGAGGACATTTCTTCCATGCTGGCCACGGTCTGTTCGATCGCTGCCGACTGCTCGTTGGACGAGTCGGTCAGCCCCATGCCGATGGATGCCACCTGCTTGGAAGTGTTCTGGATCTCAAGAGCCGCTCTTTCGAGCGACTGGCCCACTCGACCCAGATCGCGCGACATGCGGGTGGCCAGGAAGAGTCCGACCACCGCGGCGGCCAGGGGCCCACCCAGACTGAGCAGGTAAAGAAATTTCAGGCTGCGGGCCGACGCGTCAATGGTGGACTGGGTGATGGAAGCCACGTTGTCACCCACATCGTCTTCGGCACTCTTCAGGGCCCGCGCGAAGCTTTCCAGGGACCCACTGAGCTTCTCCTGGATGAACTTCTTGGCGTCCTGGTCCGAACGGGAATTGTTCCTGGAAAGAAGGTCGCTCACCTGGCCGAATCCGGATTTGACCGGGCTCCAGGCATCGCCCATTTTCTGGCCCATGGCCTTTTCTTCGGAAGTATTGGCCAACGACTGGAAGCGCGACAGGTCGCCATCGATCTTTTCGGCCAACTGATGGGCCTTGCCCAGTTTCGCGGTTCTCGCCGAGGCGTTGCCGCCATCCAGCTCGGCCTCCAGGAAATAGTGGAAAGCCGATTCTGAATTGATTCGCAGCCGGGAGACCACGAGCTGGAGCGGCACATCCTGCTGGGTGACCTGCTTGAAGTTCTTGTCTGCCCTCTGCATGGACCAGAACGAAAGGGCGCCTTGGCCAATGATCACCGCGATCGGCACTCCCAGAAGGAATGTCAGCCGACCCCGAAGTCCTTGTCCCAGTTGCTTCGAATTGCCCATTTCAAGTTCTCCCGACGCACACGGGCGTCCACTGGGACTGATCGGCGCGCTTCAAGGAAACTTGAACCCTGGGATCTGATTGGGCATGGAAGTTCGATCTTCATTTTGATGCAGAGCGTCATTCGAAAGTTGCTGCCGCTCGCCCACTTTTCACTTGGGAATCCCCCCCCTCCCTGAGAGGCTGCGGCCCTAACAAATTTTAACCAAGCTCCTGTGGGGGGAATCCATGAACGCCAGTTCAGCGGGCAAGCGTCTTCACGTGCAGAATATTTTCTGGATCGTCCTGGTCCATCTCGTGGCCCTGGCTTCGTTCTGGCACTTCACTTGGCCCGCCGTACTGCTGTGCGTGGCCATGCACTTCACGCTGAACTCCATCGGCGTGACGCTCACCTACCACCGCATGCTCTCGCACAAGGCGTTCAAGACGCCCAAGTGGCTCGAGTACACGCTCTCCACGCTGGGTGTGCTTTCGGCCCAGGGGCCCATCATGATCTGGGTGGCTGAGCACCGGCTCCACCACCGCTACTCGGATACCGAGCTGGACCCGCACAACTCGCTGAAGGGCTTCTTTTACGCCCACATCGGCCACCTGTTTTACCACAAGGACTTCGAGGACAACAAAGAGCAGTGGCTCAAGTACGTTCCCGACATGGCCTCCCAGCCCTACTACCGCTTCCTGAACACCTACAATATTCCCATTGCACTGCTCATGCTGCCGCTGCTGTACCTGGCCGGCGGCCTGCCCTTCCTGTTCTGGGGCGGGTTCATGCGCGTGGTGCTGATGCTGCACACCACCTGGTTCATCAACTCGGCCTGCCACCTGTGGGGCTACCGCAACTTCGAAACCCGCGACCGTTCCACCAACTGCTGGTGGGCCGCCATCCTGGCCGCGGGCGAAGGCTGGCACAACAATCACCACGCCCAGGCCAACTGCGCCGCCCACGGCCGCCAGTGGTGGGAGTTCGACCAGACCTACCTCATGATCCGGGGCCTGGAAGCGCTGGGCCTGGCCTGGGACATCAAGAAGCCCACCCCCATCCAGGGCGCCGTGGCCCTGGACCCCGCCCTGGACGGCGCGGTCTGATCTTTCCTGGCGGCGGCGCTACCCCCGTGGTAGCGCCTGCCCCATGTCTTTTTCAATGAACCGTGTGGACGTATTGGTCCTGGGCGCCGGCGGCGCAGGGATGATGTGCGCCATCCATGCAGGCCGCCGCGGCCGGAGCGTGCTGCTCGTCGACCACGCCCGGAAGATCGGCGGCAAGATCCTGATTTCGGGGGGCGGCCGCTGCAATTTCACGAATACCGGCGCCTCACCTGCCCAGTACGTGTCGCGCAACCCGCACTTCTGCAAATCGGCGCTGGCGCGCTATCCTTCGCAGACCTTCATCCAGATGGTCGAGACCCACGGCATCGCGTACCACGAAAAGAAGCTGGGTCAGCTGTTCTGCGACGTTTCGGCCCAGGACATCGTCGCCATGCTCAAGGCCGAGTGCGACCAGGCCGGAGCCCAGTTCCTGCTCGACACCCGCATCGAGCGCATCACGCGGCTGGAGCCCTCGGACGCTCCCCAGGGCCCCCGCTTCACGGTGGAAACCAGCCAGGGCCCGATCCAGTGCCATTCCCTGGTCGTGGCCACCGGCGGACTTTCCATTCCCAAGATCGGGGCCACGGGCCTGGGCTACCAGGTGGCCGAGCAGTTCGGGCTTAAGCTCGTGCCACGGGCCGCGGCCCTGGACGGCTTCACCTTTGCCGACTCGGGCACCCAGTCGCTGACCGCACTGGCGGGATTGTCCGTGGACTGCATCATCAGCTGCAATGGCGTGAGCTTCCGCGAGAATATCCTGTTCACCCACAGCGGGCTGAGCGGCCCCGCGGCGCTCCAGGCCTCCTTGCACTGGAACGAGGGCGACCCGATCCTGATCGACCTTCTGCCGGGCAAGAACTGCTTTGACTGGTTCCTTGAAAAGAAGCGCACTGGCAACCGCTCGCAGGTCAAGAACCTGCTGGCAGAGCTCCTGCCCGCACGTCTGGCGGACCGCCTGTGCGAACTCCATTTTCCCTCCCAGCAGCCCCTGCCCCAGGTTTCCGAAAAGGCCCTCGAGGCCTTCTGCCAGCTCATCCACCACTGGAAGCTCCTTCCCAGCGGTACAGTGGGCTACAGCAAGGCCGAGGTGACTCGCGGGGGCGTGGACACCGACGAACTTTCGTCCAAGACCCTGGAAGCCAAGAAAGTGACGGGCCTCCACTTCATCGGCGAAGTGGTCGACGTGACCGGCTGGCTGGGCGGCTACAACTTCCAGTGGGCCTGGGCCAGTGGCTGGAGTGCAGGCCAGGTCGTCTGAACCGGCATGGGCAGCGACTGCCCTCTTCACTTTCCCGCCCGCTGCGGTCATCCTGTTTACATGAAACCCGTTGAGCGCACCGCGATCCTGGCGGCCCTGGCCGCGGCGATGTTTGCCGCACCTTCGGTCCTGGCCGACACCAACTTCAGCTTCCACAGCAACATCTTCGCCACCAGCATCACCGAGTCGGGCCCCCGCGGCGATCACAAGTTCGCCGTGCCGAACTGGGCCATGGGAGAAGTGACCCAGACACTGGGCTCCCACCAGGTGCTGACACTCGAAGTGATGGCCACGGCCGAAAAGTGGACCTACCCGGCTGTCGGTTACCCGCTCATCGCCCAGATCGGCGAGCTGGACGCCAACGACAACCCTTACCTCGATCACCAGCACCCGCATTCCTCGCCCATCATGGGCCTCATGCTGAGCGACACCATCCTGTTCGGCGGCGGCGAGGCCCACCAGGGGCACGAAGGCCACGAGGGCGAGACCGAACAATCCCTGCGCCTGTTCTTCGCGCCCCGGGGCGAGACCACCGACGGCCCGGGCGGCTACATCCACCGCACGGCTGGACTCCCCAATCCGGACGCCCCGCTGGGTCACCACGTGGGCCAGGACGTGGGCCACATCTCCAGCACGCTGCTGGGTGCCTCGCTGACCTTGGGGTCCGAGCGCCTGGAAGCCACGGTCTTCAACGGTGAATCCCCCTCCCCCACCAAGGTCGACCTGCCCATCGCCAAGCCCAATTCGCTGGCCGTGCGCTGGTGGCACCGCTTTTCGCCCTCGGCCCGCGCCCAGATCTCGGGTGCCTACGTCAAGGACCCCGAGCCCAACGATCCCAGCATCCCGTTCATGGTGCGGACCTCGGCCTCGGTGAACACGATCCACACGCTGGGCAGCTGGAGCTTCGACAACACCTTGATTGCCGGAATGATCCGGAACTACGATCACGCCGCCCTCCTGGGATCTTTCGGCGACGAGTTCCTGTTCCGCGATGCGGAAGAAAAATGGAACCTCTTCGGCCGCATCGAGGTCCTGCAGCGCACTCCCGAGCAGCTCGAAGTCCTGGGCCCCGGCGAGGCGGAGCTCGAGAACCCGACCCAGGGCCGCTGGCTGGCTGCCGCCACCCTGGGCGCCTCCTACCCCGTGATGCACGCGTTCGAGCAGGGCATGGAATTCAGGCTGGGCGCCACGGGCACGCACACCTTCATGCCCAGTGAATTCAAGGACACCTACGGCGGCGACCCCTGGTCGGCCAAGGTGTTCCTGCAGCTGGTGACCAACTTCGCCAGCGGCAGCGAAGGGCACTCGCACTGAGGCTTCCAGGAACCAGCGTCCGCAACTGGACAAGAGCTCGACACCTGTCGACTCCTTCGCCGGAGCCGGTCCAGCGCCACTCCTGCAGGCCCTTGTTTTCATAGGGTGCTCGCCGGCACAGACCTTGATCCTTCTTGGCCATGCGGGGGGTAGCGCATGAGGAAGTGGCTCATTCCTGGAGTCATCGCGGCGGTCCAGTTCTGGGGCGGATGTTTCGAAGCCCAGGCCGAAGTGGTGGGGGCCTACTGCAATTCAACCGAATCTTCACTGGAGGGCCCGTGCCCTGCGGGCGACTCCAGCGGGTACATGCCCTGCCACCCGGCGAACCCCACCGTGGACCAGAAGCTCGCCCTCTGCGTGGATTGCAACGGCGACGGAATTTTTCACCTGATCCGCCCAGAATACGCCTGCGAAGATGGATACGTGGTGCAAGCGCCCACCCCTGCCAGATCCAAGGGCGCAAAGCCCAAGACCTGGTTCAAGGTCTGGTTGAGCTGGGCGGACTGAGGTCCAAGCCCCCTCAAGTTTCAGCGTCAATATTCCGATACGCCTGAAACCAGGGGGCCTGCTGTGGCCAAAGTCCGCTACCTCACCAAGTCGCGCTTCAAGACGGGCTACGTTTGCCCGAGGAAGCTCGTTTACCTGGACGATCCCGCCTACGGCAGCAACCTGCAGGACAACGAATTCCTGGAGGCCTTGGCCCAAGGAGGCTTCCAGGTGGGAGCCCTGGCGCAGCTCTATTACCCGGGCGGAACCCTGGTCGACACCCTGGATGCAGACCAGGCAGTGGCCCAGACCGAAGCGCTTCTGAGCCACCCCAAAGCCATCATTTACGAAGGCGCGCTTCGCGAAGGAAACCGCCTGGTGCGCGTGGACGTGCTCGTCAAGGACGGCAAGCGGGTCAAGCTGATCGAGGTCAAATCCTCGAGCTACGATTCCCGGGACAAGGAATTTTCCTTCTACAACCAGACCCGACTCAAAGGCAAAAAGCCCCAGAAGGTGGTTCTCAAGGAGTGGGAGAGCTACCTGGTGGATGTGGCCTACCAGCTCTGGGTGGCCCGCCGCGCCTACCCCAAGCTCGAGTTCGAGCCCACCCTGATGTTTGCCGACAAGGCCAAACCCGCGGACCGCGACGGACTCAATCAGCTGTTCTGGGTGGAACGCGACCAGAACGGCCGCGTCCGCATCCGAACGCCGGAAAACCTCAAACCCGAGGACGTGGGCCCGCCCATTCTCATCGAAGTCCCGGTGGCGGATGAGGTGGATACCCTTCACCAGGCCCAGTACGTGGGCGAGCGCTCGTTCGAGGAGCTCGCGCTCTACCTGAGCCAGGTCTGCGCCCAGGAGGAGGTTCCAAAGCCCAGGACCTGCGCGCTCTGCAAGAATTGCGAATTCCGCATCCCGGACTCCGAGATCGAGGCCGGAAAAAAATCCGGCTTCCGGGACTGCTGGACCCTGGACCGGAAATGGACGGAAAAGGACTTCAATCAGCCTCACCTGTTCGAGCTCTGGAATTTCAGGAGGGCCCAGGAATTCCTGGATCAAGGCATCACGAGCTTGAACCACATCCGCAAAAAGCACCTGGACCCGCAACCCAGGAGCGGAAAAACCGGACTTTCGGCCACGGAACGCCAATGGCTCCAGGTCGAATTGGCGCGGAAAACGAAGCTCGCCATGTACCTGGACCGAAAGGCCATGCGGGACCTCTTCAAGACCTGGAAGTACCCGTTCCACCTCATCGACTTCGAGACCACCCGGGTTGCCATCCCCTTCAACCAGGGGCGAAAGCCCTATGAGCAGCTGGCTTTCCAGTTCAGCCATCACACCCTGGACGGGCAGGGAACCCTGGCCCATGCGGGCCAGTTCCTGAGCTTTGAGCGCGGCAAGTTCCCGAACTTCGACTTCGTCCGCGCCCTGAAGAAGCAGCTCCAGGACGACGAGGGCAGCCTCTTCTGCTACTCCCACCACGAGAACTCGGTCCTGCGCGACATCCGGGCGCAGCTGGAGGCGTCCCAGGAGCCCGACCGCTACGAGCTCATCAACTGGCTCACGACGGTCACCACCGGTGGACTGCGGCAATTCATCGATCTGTTCCCGGTGCTGAAGGCCTTCTTCATCCACCGCCTGCTCGGAGGGTCCAACTCGCTCAAGCGGGTGCTGCCCACGATCCTGGCCATTTCGCCTGAAATCCAGGCCAAGTACTCGAAACCCGTGCCGAGCCTGAACTTCGGCCAGAAGATCTGGCTCACCCTGGACGCCAAGGGACAAGTCCTGGACCCCTACGCCCAGCTTCCGCCCATCGACCCGAGCTTACCCGCGCCGAATCAGGATGCGGATGACGAAGATTCCGGAGCCGAGTCCATCCGCTCGGGCGGCCCTGCCATGATGGCCTACTTCCGCATCCAGTTCGAGCAGGTGCCCGCTGCCGAGCGCGAGCAGATCCGCCAGGCACTTCTGCGCTACTGCGAGCTCGACACGGTGGCCATGGCCATCCTGCTTGAATTTTTCCGGATCGAGTCCAAAAAGAAGGAGGCCGACCTTGCCTCGGAATGACCAGATTTCCCGCATCTATGGTGTCCTCAGGCTGCTGGAGAACCACCCCCGCGGGCTCACCGTCCGCGAGATCCACGGTCGGCTCAACGAGGTCTACCCCTGTTCCGAACGCACCTTCCGGCGCGACCTGGACGCCATCGAGCAGGCGGGGTTCCCGGTGGTCCGCGAGCCGCAGCCCGAGATCGAGGAGCGCGGAGGCGATCTGATCCAGCTCAAGGCCCAGATGCGCGTGGCCAAGACGCTGAGCCTGAGCCCGGGCGAGCTCTTCTCGCTCTACCTGGCCCGGGGAGTGCTGAAGCCCCTGAACGGGACCGTCTTTTACGAGGACCTGGAAAAAGTCTTCCAGAAGATCGCCACCCTCATGCAAGGCCGCGAAGTGGAACACCTCCAGGAGCTGGAACAGGAAGTGAGCTTCGAGCCCTCCCCGCGCTGGGGACTGGGCGTGGACCCGGAGGTCCTCGACACGCTCCGGGCCGGATGCGCCAACCGCCAGTGGCTCGACGTGGTCTATGCGCCCGCGGGCAAGAAGGCCAAGAAGCGCCGGATCGGGCCTTCGTTCCTGTATTTCGCCAAGGGGTCGCTCTACCTGGTGGGCGAGGACTCCCTCTCGGGCGAACACCGCACCTTCAGCGTCAGCCGGGTCAAGAGCGCCGGGCTTTCGACCCGGGCCTACGACAAGAAGCCCATCACGCCCGAGGAGTACTTCCGCCATTCGTTCGGGGTTTTCCGCTCTGCGGAAGCCCGGACCATCCAGGTGCGCTTCAAGCCCGAGGTGGCCAGCTACATCCGCGAACGCCGCTGGCACGAATCCCAGCAGCTCACTCCGCTTCCCGACGGAGGCCTGGAGCTC